>CAJGDV010000031.1 GCA_904502155.1 uncultured Bacilli bacterium | reverse complement strand
TTTTTCATAACAAGAATTTCAATATCAACATTATCTCTATTGTTTTTATCAATCGTCCAAGTGTATGTATTTTTATTTTTTTTACCATTATGTTCTGAAACATATTTGCTTGTAATAACATTAAGATTTATTTTTTCATTATCATATAAGCATCCAAATTTACCTTTTGCAGTAATTGAATAATATTCATCATTATCAATAAAATTAAAATCTTCAAAACAAGCATCTGTAAGTGCTGAATCACTAAATTTGTCATTGTCATAAGTATATGTATATGTAAGTTTATTTCCATTTTTTGTTTTAGTATAATTATGTCCTTCTTCATATACATCTAAAACTGGTGTTAAAACATTTAATCTATCCTCTACTTCATACATGTTAGATGATACATTTATATTTATTTCTTCTTTTACTACATCTTCTAATTCTAAATTATAATCTACTTGACATCCTGTTAATAGAAATGATAAGCAAAGCATGAAAATTATTTTATTTTTTTTCAAAATAGAAATATGCATATCTTGGATTCCCTCTTCCTTTATAATCTAAAATTTCTTTCCATAAACCATCACCAGTATAATATCCATTATAACTTCTAGAACCTGGGTCCCACATATGGTATTTTCCATCTTTTATATGGTCAACTACAACATAATGTCCTGGAAGGTTGATTATGATTGGTGAACCATTATTAAGCACTTCAGTAAATTTATTTAAAACTGTTGTTTTATTACTTCCATTTATTCTTGTTCCTTTAATACCAAAATATGAAAGGAATGAAGAATTTGTAAATGCATCATGGCTTACAAAAGTTGCTGGAAGGCCCATAGCCTTCATTTTATCACCTATTACATTTGGCGTAGCTTTGCTATTATTACCAATACCTGATACAACCATTGCAAGACTTGTTGCACCACATGATTGTCTACAATAAGTACCTGTATAAAATGTTGTTTTCCCCCAAGGTTCATCACATTGATTATAGTAAGGAACACTTCCTGAACCAGGTGATGTCCCTGGATTACCTGGATTACTTGGGTCTCCAGGATTATTTGGTCCTCCAGGATTACTATTATCTGGTGGATTATATTTATCTTTATCGAGTTCTAATGTTGTTTTTTCTTCAGAAGCTTTTTTCTCTTCAGCTTTTCTTTGTTTTATTTTTTCTTCAAGAGCCTTAACTTCTGCTGATAGTGATTGTTTTACTTGTTCATCTTTAACATTTAATAAAGCTATTTTAGCTTCATCAGTATATCTTTCAGCATCAAAGCTTTTCCAATTTGCTTCTCCCATTACAACATTAGCATATGCTATTTTTTCCTTAACGATAGATTGATATAAACTTTCAATATTTTCGTTTGAAGCTTGGGTAAAGCAAGTTGTATAATCAAAACTTGAATCTATAACTTTCATTGATAAATCAACAAATGTTGGAACAAAGAATAATATTGCCATAGCAATTAATCTTTTTGGAATATGTTTAATTTGTTTATTAATTCCATCTTGATCTTTTGCCATTACAGCTTTCATAATATCTATACTTGCAAATACAACAACTCCAAGTGGAGCTATTATTTGAAGAAGAGAAATAGCTGTTTTAGTCATTAATACTAATTCTAATATTTTAGGATCATTACATACTGCTAAAATCATATTTTATTCCTCCCCATTACCTTGTAATTTAACTAATACTTCTCTTGGCTTAGAGCCATTTGGTGGACCAATAATACCACGTTCAAATAGTTTATCCATTATACTTGCAGCTCTATTGTATCCAATTCTAAATCTTCTTTGAACAGATGATGCACTAGCTTTTCCGCATGTTACTACATATTCTAATACTTGATCATAAAGTGGGTCATCACTACCATCATATTCATTACTTTCATCAGGTACCATTGAAGTAGCATTCATTTCTTCATCATCCATTGTTAATGTTTCATCATAGTGTGCTTTTTGTTGTTTTATAACAAAATCTACTACATCTTTAATTTCTTCATCAGAAATAAAAGTTCCTTGAATTCTAAGAGGCATATTTTCACCTTGTGGTAAAAATAGCATATCCCCTTTTCCTAAAAGTTTTTCTGCACCTTGTGCATCTAAAATAGTTCTTGAGTCAATTCCTGAAGAAACTGCAAAAGCTATTCTTGATGGAATATTTGCTTTAATAACCCCAGTAATTACATTAGTTGATGGTCTTTGTGTTGCAACAATTAAATGCATACCTGCAGCACGAGCCATTTGAGTAATTCTCATAATTGAATCTTGAACTTCTTTTGCAGCAACTAACATTAAATCTGCAAGTTCGTCAATTATTATTACGATATAAGGAATTTTTTTAAGTTTTTCACCATCAGGTAATGTCTCATTTTTCTTTTCTACATATGTATTATAACCAGCAATATTTTTAGTACCACTAGCTTCAAATAAATCATATCTTCTTTCCATTTCTTGTACCATTTTTTTAAGTGCTATATTTGCTTTTTTAGCATCGGTTACAACTGGTGCAAGTAAATGTGGAACCCCATTATACATTGATAATTCTACTTTTTTAGGGTCAACTAAAACTAATTTAACTTCATCAGGTTTAGCTCTCATTAATATTGATGTTATAAATGAGTTTATACATACTGATTTCCCACTACCTGTAGAACCAGCAACAAGTAAATGTGGTGTTTTATTAATTTCACAATATTGTGGATTACCCATAATATCTTTACCTAATGTAACAGCAAGTTTGCTATTATTTAAACTACTAGGTATTCTTTCTAAAACTTCTCTTACTGTTACCATTGAATTTTTCTTGTTAGGAAGCTCAATACCAACTGTTTTTTTGCCAGGAATTGGAGCTTGAATACGAACATCTTTAGCAGCTAATTCTAAGGCTATTTCTTTATTTAATGATAAAATTTTACTTAATTTAGTACCATTTTTAACATCTAATTCATATTGAGTAACAGAAGGCCCTACGTGAGCTGAAACAACTTTTGATTCAATTCCAAAATCTTTTAATACTGTTTGAAGAATTGGAGCATTAATTTCAATAGCATCTTCATTTTCACGGTTATTATTTTTTTGTGGTTTATTTAATATAGTAATTGGAGGATGGAAATATATTTTATTTTCTTCCTCAATTTCTTCTTCAACAACCACTTCTTTAATTTCTTCTTTAACTTCTTCCTTAACTTCTTCTGGTTTAGACGTTTTACCCGTTAATTCTTCCATTGAAGTAATAGTAAGAACATTAGAATCCTCTTCATAATCATCTTCTGCTTTAGTAATTTCAAGTTTATCTTTTTGTGATAATTTTTCTTTTCCGTCTTTAGCTTTTTCTTTGATATATGCTATTACATCATAAATTGATTTTCCACTAAACATAATAAAACCAATTATTAAAAGGAATATACTTACTACCTTAGTTCCTTCTTTATCTAATAATAAAGTAAAAATAGTAAATAATGCCCCTCCTATTAATCCACCTCCATATAATCTACTTTCTGGATTTTTAATAAAAGAGCAAATATTTTCAAAAGTTTTTACAATAATATTAAAACCTTCATAATCACCATAAGGCAAGTGTAAAAGAACTAATACAGCCATAAGCATGATATATAACCCAATTAGTTTAGATGTAAAATAATTAGGTTTACTTCTTTTTACAATCATATAAGCACCAATAATTAGTAAAAATAGAAATAATAAAATATACCATTCACCAATTAAAAAGGCAGCAAAACCTTTAAAAAAAGTACCAACAATTCCAAATTCACAAATACCTATTATAGCAATAAGTATAAGTATCATACCAACTAATTCAACTTGATATGATGCTGGCTTTTTTTCTTCTTTTCTTTTTTTCTTTTTAGCCATAAACTCACACTCTACTTTCCAAACTAATTATATCATAAAGTATACAAAAATAAAACTTAGAAAATATCTAAGTTTTACTTTAAAAATTGTATTAAAACACGTTTTAATTCTTCATTATCAATTGGTTTAGAAAGATATTCATCAAATCCTTCACTCATATAATTTTCTCTCATTCCCGCAATAGCATTAGCAGTTAAAACAACAATTGGAGTTTTTGTAATTCCTTCTTCTTTAATTTCTTTCATAGCTTCTGTTCCTGTCATTTCACTCATCATATCATCCATTAAAATTAAATCATATTTTTTATTTTTTAATTTAGATAAACATTCCATCGCAGAATATACTAAATCTACTTTAATATCGTATGCTTCTAATTTTCTTTTTGCTACTTTTAAATTAAGATCATTATCATCAACTACTAATATTTCTTTATTAGGAAATTTTAAATCATTATTATAATTATTTAACTCAATTAATGGTTTTTCAAGTTCAATTATTTTTTGAGGTAAAGTTATAGTAAAAGTTGAACCTTTATTTATTTCACTTTCGACATCAATTTTACCTTTCATAAGTTCTAATACTTTTTTTGAAATAGGAAGACCAAGTCCTGTTCCTTCTATTTGACCTCCTTCTTCTGAAAGGCGTTCAAATTTAGTAAATAATTTAGGAATATCTTGTTTTTTTACACCTTTTCCTTGATCTTTAACAATAATTTTTAAAAGACATATATTTTCTTTAATTTCACAATCTACTTTAAATTCAATTGTTCCGTGTTCAGAATATTTTACAGCATTAGTTAAAACATTTAATATTACTTGTTTAACACGTAATTTATCACCTCTTAAAATAGAAGGTATTTTACTATCATAACTTGTTTTTAATTTTAATGATTTATCATCTATTCTAATTTTTGTTAGTGTTACTAATTCTTTAAATATTTTTTCAAAACTATAATTACTTTCAAATATTTCTAATTTACCTGTTTCAATTTTAGATATATCTAAAATTCCATTTACAAGTTCTAATAAGTTATTTGATGAAATAATAATATCATTAACTTTTTCAAGTTCATCAGGTTCTAAATCTTTGTTTTTAACTTCTTCTGATAACCCCATTATAACGTTAAGTGGTGTTCTTATTTCATGACTCATATTTGATAAGAATAATGTTTTTTCTTCATTAGCTTTTTGTGAAATCGTTTTAATATTTTCAATTTTATCTAACATAATTAGATCTGGGTTTTCCATTGATAAATAAATCATAATACAAACAAAAGTTTCTGCAGCTGTAATTATAATAGCATAATCAAAACTAATTTGAATTATCATCATAACAATTGTAAATAATAATACTGAATAAAGTGGTTGTAATTTCTTATTAGAACGATGTTCTTTAGTTTGGTGTATCATAAATAAATAATAAATTATATTTATTGAAGCATAAATATAAAATGCTATTTTTGTAGAAATAGAAAATTCATGTGGATATAATCCATCTGTATAATCATAATGCATTGTTGCAATTAAGAAAATTACTACATAAACATGTATAAGGAAGAATTTTCTTCCCTTTTTGTTTCTTTCAATAAATTTTTCATCTGTTTCATTTTTTTTCTTTTTGATAATTAAAAAGACATAGTTAGAAAAAGTTGCTAACCACACAAAGTGATAAATATAATAAAATTTATGTACTAAAGCTAATAAAAATACTGGTTTTGAATTAAAAACATCAACTAAAGTAAAACTTATAACTTCAATTACAAGCCCTACTATATTAATAAAAGACAAATATAAGAAATATTTAATTTCAAGATTTATTTTTTGTTTTTTAGAATAAAAAATAAATAATAAAGCCAAAATATATGTTAGGCAAAATAATGGTATAGATGTATTCATTTCATATCCCCCTTACTTAAATAAGTATAAATAATACGGTTAATTTCATCTCTTATAATTGGTTTAGAAAGATAATCATTAAAACCTAGTTTTATATATTTTTCTCTAATATTAGATTCCTCATTAGCTGTAAGAGCAATAACTGGAGTGTTGAAATTATCTATTTCTTTTAATTCTAATAATGTTTGTTCACCATCTTTTTCTGGCATCATAATATCTAAAAAAATTAAATCATATTTTTCATTTTTACATACATCAATAGCTTTTTGTCCATTATCAACTTGCGTAATTTGAACATCATATTCTTTTAAAATATTAGTAATAACTTTTAAATTAATTAAATTATCATCAACAGCAAGAATTTTTTTATTATGAACATTTTCTTTAACAATACTAGTTTCTAATTTTGCTTCTATTATAGCTTCTTCAATTGGTATTATTTTTTGTGGAATTATTATTTCAAAGTTACTTCCCTTTCCAGGTTCACTACTAATATTAATTTTTCCATTCATTAATTTTATAATTTCTTTAACTAATGGAAGACCTAATCCAGTTCCATGAAGTGATGAAAATTTATTGTTTAATTTTTCAAATTTATTAAATAATTTTTCAATTTCTGCTTCTTCAATCCCAATTCCAGTATCAATAACATTTATTTTTAAATTAAAGTTATCATTAATAAATAAACTACTAAATTCTAATTTAATATATCCATTATCTGTATATTTTAATGAATTAGAAAGCAAATTATTAATTATGTGTTTTATTCTTTCTTTATCACCACTTAAATATTTTGGAAGATTAGAATCTTGCTTAATAATAATTTCAATTCCTTTATAATTATTTTCTTCAATATATCTATTTAATTCAAAAATCAAATCATCAATACTATATTGTTTTTTTACTATTTCAAATCTTCCAGCTTCAATTTTAGAAATATCTAAAATATTATTTATAATTTCTAAAAGGCCTTTTGAAGATTTGGAAATATCTTTTAATTCTTCATATTCAAGTGAATGATTTAATTGTGAACTAAAAGAAACTATAGCATTAAGTGGTGTTCTTATTTCATGACTCATACTTGATAAAAAATCAGATTTAGCATTATTAGCTTTATCAGCTTGTAGTTTAGCAATATTATATTGCTCTACAAGTTGTATCTCAGGTTTTTCACTTGTAAGATAAAAAATAAATAATAAAACTGTAGCAAAACCATTAAATAAAAGTGCATGATGAAATAATTGAAAACCAATTAATAAGATTGTCCCAATTAATTCAAATGTTGCTGAAAACAGTTTTTCTTTAGACATTTTCTTACGATATCTAATTAGTAAATAACAAACAGAAATTATATGTACACTAACATAAACACTTAAAAAAGTTGCTTGATTTCCTTGAAATAAATAAATACCATCAGGATTATTAACTTGATAAGGAAGTAATATAATAATAATAATATTTATAATAGTAAAAATATTAATAAATTTATTATTAAGTAATTCATGATTATGAAATTCTTTTTTACCTCTTTTACTAATAATATATATATAATAAGTTAAATAAGTAACCCATAAAAAAATGCATCCCATAAGTATTTTTGTGACTGTTTTAAATGCTAACGAATAAGGGTTAAAATTATTTAAATCTAAATATAAGTATGCTAATTCTGTTATTAAACCTATATTATTAATAGCAAGTGCCCTTCTATAAATAACGTTTTCAACATCGTCTTCTGTATCTTTTGAATATCTGCTCCAAATTAATAAAATATTATAAAATAAAGCAATTATTGTAAAAATAATATTATCCATAAATCTATCACCTTCTACTATAAAAATTATAACACAAAAAAAGGAGATTACATATCCCCTATTTTTTCTTCTATTCTTATAAGTTCATTATACTTACAAATTCTATCTGTTCTAGACATTGAACCACATTTAATTTGACCTAAATTTAGTCCTACAGCTAGATGTGTTATAATTGTATTTTCGGTTTCCCCACTACGATGGGAGATAATTGTTTTAATATTATTTTGTTTAGCTAACTTTATAGTTTCAAGCATTTCTGTATATGTTCCTATTTGATTTGGTTTAATTAAAATAGTATTAGCGTATTTTCCTTTAATTCCTTTTTTTAAATTGTCTTTATTAGTAACAAATAGATCATCACCTACTATTTGCACATTTTTTCCTATTTTTTTTGTTAATTCTTTAAATCCTTTATAATCAGACTCATAAAAAGGATCTTCTATGGAAATAATAGGATATTTTTCTGTTAAATCTTTGTAATATTCAACTAATTCTAATGTTGTATAACTTTTTCCTTCAATAATATATTTAGAACCATCATAAAATTCATTAGCTGCGATATCAAGACCTAAATAAAAATCTTTTGTATATCCTGATTTTTTTATAGCTTCCATAATTAAATCTAATGCTTCAATATTAGAATTTAAATTAGGAGCAAAGCCTCCTTCATCACCTACATTTGTATTATATCCTTTCATTTTTAATAATTCTTTTAAAGTATGAAATACTTCACTACTCATTCTTATTTGTTCTTTAATACTTTTATTTATAGGTATTATCATAAATTCTTGGAAGTCTAAATTATTATTAGCATGCATACCTCCATTTATAATGTTAACCATTATTCGAGGTAATATTTTTCCATTTCCTATATATTCATATATAGGAATTTTATTATAATTAGCACCTGCAGTAAGTACTGACATAGATACTGCTAATATTCCATTAGCACCATATTTGCTTTTATTTTTAGTACCATCTTTTTTTATTAGTTTATTATCTATTTTCTTTTGATTTAATACATTTTCTTTTATTACTTCATATTTTAAATCATTATTTATCATATCTACTACTTTTTTAACGCCTTTTTTATGATATCTTTTATCATTATCTCTAAGTTCTAATGCTTCTTTGCTTCCTGTAGATGCTCCACTTGGAACTGAATATCTTCCTATTACTCCATTTTCTAATATAGTATCTACTTCAACAGTAGGATTACCTCTAGAATCTAAAATTTCTCTTGCAATAACATCTTTAATTTTCATCTTATCACCATTATATATTGTGTTAATTTGACATTTTTAATCATTTAAATTATGATATATTTAAATTTAGGAGGTTAATATATGAATTTTTTTGATAATTTTTTTAATGTAGTTAAGGAAGATGGAATAGTATTAAGTTCTGTTAATATGGAGCTTAATAAATCTTTATCACATGCTGATGCATTAAAGATGTTTATAAATAATTATGAGGATTTTAAAGATTATCCTAGTGATTTTTTTGAAAGAATTGATAAACTTTATAAAGATGGTAATGTTTTATTTTATAATATGACTGATTATTTAAGTTATAAACCTGAAAAAACAGGACTTCTTTATTTACCAGAAAATATGACTAATGAACAATTAGAAGTACTTAAAAATCAAAACTTTAATAATGCTTATATGTTTATTTACAAAAATGGTAAACAAGTTGAAACTACAATGAATTTTGATGTTGATAATTATAAGGGGAAAACAAAATGAATATTAATGAAATAAAAACTTTTTTAATTACACCTGAAGGTGAAATTAATTATAAACTTAAAAAAGATTATGATTTACATAGAGATGCTTTAAAAGCAACATATAAGGAATTTGAGGCTAAAGATATTTATATTATGCCTATTCCATTATTTCAAGATAATGCCGCTGTTTGCGATATGATTGCTGCATCAGGATATGTAGTTTTTAGAGAAATTTCTTCTTCTAATTTAGAAGGTATGTTTAATTTTCCTGAGGTTTTAACTGAAAATCAAATTAATGTTTTAGAAAATATTAATTTTGAAGAATATGAACTTCATAATTGTTTTATTAGTGGCGAATATACTCATACTAATGGATTAGATATAGAAAATTATAAAGGCGGTAAACAAAGATGAACGAAGAATTAATTGAATCTTTAAAAAATAATCGTGCTAAATCGTTATATGAAATGCTTGTAATGGTTATTGCATGTGATAAAAAAAATGATGGTGAATTATATTGTGTATGTCGTGATAGTAGCTATAGAGATCATGCTGATGCACTAAATTATATTTATAATACTAAAATCAAAAAATGGTATGGAAAGAAGCTTGAAAGCCGCGAAAGAAATGTTTATGAAAATATTATTGAAAATGCTGGAAACATTTTATTTTTAAATACTGGTAAAGGATATAAGTTAGGTGGTATTTTATATCTTCCTACTAATATTACTGATAAACAATTAAATGAATTAAGATATTTTGAAGAAGGATTAAAATTTTTTCAGTTAAGAGTTATTCATGGTGATGATGAATTTGTTTGTATGCCAAATGAATTTAATATAGATAATATTTATAAAACAAAAGAAAAAACTAGATGAATTAGTTTTTTTTTTAACATTATGTTATAATAAAAGCGTTTTTTACCAAGGGGGATATTTATGAACTTTGAAGATTTATTAATTAGAGTTATTACAAATGAAGGAAAAGAACATAATTTTTATAAAACAAATTATTTTATGCATCATGCTGATGCATGTAAAGAAATTGCTAAACTTAATTTAACTGATGTTAAACCAGATTTTTTTGTTTATAATTACTTAGGTAGTATAAGCAAAAATGGTCATATCGCTTTTATGAGAGATTCTTTTGATTTTTATAAGTTTGGTTTATTATTTCTTCCAAATGAACTTTCAAAAGAACAATATTTAAAGTTAAAAGAATTACTTCTTACTATTAAAGATTATAATATTGAAATTACAATGTTTAATGGTGATCAAGAAATTAATATTTTAAATCCTGATTTAAAATATTGTGAACAAGATTTTAATATCAATAATTATTGTAAAATTAAAAAGTGCTAATTAAGCACTTTTTTTGTGTAAACTATTTGTTAAGTTTTTTGTTTTTTATTTTGTTTTATAGTAAAATTATACTAGGAGGTAGTATGGATAAGGAATATTTAATAGCAATTACTTTAGGTGATGATAATCCTAAATTTGATGGCATGACAATTGCTGCTTATAAAGATGAATGTCACTATCATTATGAAGGTGTAAAAAAAATTAAAGAAGAATTTATAAAAGAAGGTTATGATTTTGGATATTCTAAGAAAAGTGATTATATGTTTATGCTTAATTTACCTATTCATGGTCATATAGTTCTTTTAAATACCGGAGATGGTGAAACAGCTTTCCCTACTTTGTTAATCCCTGATAAATTAACAAATGGGCAAAAAAAATATATAGAATCAATTAGTTATTATTTAAATTCTACCGAATTTTTAATGAATGTTGTATCAGATGAAGAATCCTTATTTGCTCCTTCAATTCATGTAAAAAAAGGCGAATTTAATTTAGATAACTACAATAAAAAGTATAAATAGGAGGATTTATGAAATGGAGCGCTGTGATTAGCGAAAATGCTAAAGAAAAACAAATTAAAGGATTAATGCATATTGATACTTTAAAAACTGCTTGTGAAATATTAGAGTTTCAAGGAGCTAATCTAGGATATAAAAAATATAAAAGAGAAAATGATTTATATGAAATAATCTATAATTTAACTAATAATGGCAATATGGTTATGATATATGCTAATTATGGTGAAAGTGAAAATTTTTGTCAGATTTATTTACCAGATAAAGTTAATGATGAACAATTAAATATATATAAGCAAAAATATGAAAATGAAATAAATAAAGTTAATGTTTATTTATCAGGTGTTGATGGTGATGTATTTAAGGATACTGAAATTTATAAACCTGGCGAATTTAATATTGAAGAACATTTAAA
>CAJGDV010000030.1 GCA_904502155.1 uncultured Bacilli bacterium | reverse complement strand
TGGCTCAGCACCATTTGCATTTACGCCAGCTTCTCAAGCAGGATCGTATTCACAAACATTTAGAATAGTTCTTGTAAAATAAAAATAGTGTAGTATAAATACACTATTTTTTTATTAAACCATATAAAAATTAGATTCATTGTGAGGCATTTGAACCATACCTTCAAGTCTTGAAACTCTTGATTCTAATTTATTTAATTCTTCTCTTAGAGAAGATTCATTATTATATCCTGTTTGCATTCCAGGCATTGCTTGCATTCCAGGCATTGCTTGCATGCCTGGCATAGGATACATAGGCATTTGACCCATACCGCAATTTCGCATTTTTACCACTCTCTTTTCTAATTAAATTATATGCTTTTCTTTATTTTTGGTTCTTATTATGATAAAATTATAAATGGACTTACAAGGAGGTATTTATGAGACTTAGAAAAGTAAAAGGTGCTAGTGAAGCAATTTTAAATAGTAAATATGTTATTTTAAATCCTAAAGAGAATAAAGGAAACTGGAATAAAATATTTAATAATAATAATAAAGAATTACACATCGAAATTGGTATGGGTAAAGGTGATTTTATAAAAAATCATGCTATTAGAGATACACATATCAATTTTATTGGTATAGAAAAATTTGATAGTGTAATTGTAAGAGCTATTGAAAAAATAGAAGAAGAAGAGTTAAATAATTTAAAATTAATCCGTATGGATGCTAAAGAAATAGAAGAAGTATTTGAAAACGAAGTAGATGTACTTTATTTAAATTTTTCAGACCCATGGCCTAAAAATAGACATGAAGATAGAAGACTATCAAGTAAAAAATTTCTAGATAGATATGAGTCAATCTTTAAAAACGCTAAAACAATCATTATGAAAACAGATAATAGAAAACTATTTGAATTTTCTTTAATTTCATTTGTAAATCAAGGTTATAAATTAGAAGAATTATCACTTGATTTATATAATGACGACTATAAAGATAATATTCCAACAGAGTATGAAACAAAATTTAAAAATCGTGGTCAAAATATTTATATGGTAAAAGCTGTCAAAATGTAAATTGACATGTAAAAATAAGAGAATACTATCTCAAATAATGAAATTTTGATATAATTAAATCAAGTAGAAGGTGTAATATGAAAAAGATAATAATTATGTTATTGACAGTATTTATTTTTACAGGTTGTACTATAGTTAGAATTGATACTGATAATATTGATACAATCATTAATGTTGTACTGTCAAAAGATAATACTTTATATAATACCGTTGGAAAAGGTTATAAATATTACAGACCTCGTGGTGTAAACTACATAGATACGACTGAATATAATGAAAAACTATATTCAAATGGTTATTATTATTATTTATATGTTGACATAAATAGTTATTATTATAAAAAAGAATTTAGTTATAAAGAAAATCCTGATGCATATTATTCCAAATATTTAGAAATAAATGACAAATTTGGGTATGTTGAAATTAATAAATTTAAAGGATTATATTTAATTGAATTCGTTTATAATTATGCTAAGATTGAAGCATTAGTTGAAGAAGAAGATATCAATCAAACAATTTTAGATGCTACTTATATTTTATCTACGATAAAATATAATAGTAATGTAATAAAAATTATGTTAAATGAAGACTATTTCACTACTAAAGAAGAAAGATATGATATCTTTACTCCAAAAGGAAATGTAAATAGCGATAATGAAATAAAATATGATCAAGGATAGGTGAAAAAATGGGTTTCTTAGAAAAAGTTAAAAATATGTTTATCGAAGAAGTTGAAGAAGATGAACCAATTAAAAAAGAAGTAATACAAGTTAAAATACCAAAACCAGTTGTTGATGATGAAGATGAAGAAGAAGAAAAAGAAGAAAAAATTAAAATAACAAAATATGATGAAGATGAAGATGAAGAAGATGAAAAAAATGTTATTTCAGTAGTACCAGAAAAAAAAGTTTCTGTACCAACATATTTTGATGATGATGATTTTAGTGAATTAAAAAAAGATGAAGAAATAGAAGAAAAAAAAGAAGAACCAAAAAAAGAAGAAATCAAAAAACATGAATACGGACAAAAAAAATATGAACAACCAAATATAGTTAAACCAAATATAACTGGTTATAATGGTAAAAAAGAAGAACCAACAAAAAAGGTATTTCAACCAACCCCAATTATTTCACCAGTATATGGCGTTTTAGATAAAAATTATAAAAAAGAAGAAATAACAAGTAAGAAAAAAACAAGTGCAACAGTTTATAGTGAAATAAACACTGTAAGTGTTGATGATATTAGAAAAAAAGCCTTTGGTACATTAGAAGATGATTTAGAAAAAACATTAATTGATAAAGATGCAATTATGTTTACTGGACCATCTAATAAAATGAAACAAAAAGAAGTTAAAAAAGAAGAAGTAAAAGAAGAAATAGAAGAAGAGGTAAAAGAAGAATTACCTGAAAAAGAAGAAGTTGAAGATATAAAAGAAGCAATTGATATTTTCTCAGTATTAGATGATGATGATGATATGAATGAGCTTGATAAATTATTAAATAGTTATAATTTTGATGATGATTCTATAAATGTTGAAGATGAATTAAATAAAGACTATGACAAATATGAGAAAGAACTAAATTTAGAAGATAAACTTGAAAATTCTGATTTATTTAACTTAATTGATGAAATGTACGAGAAAAAGGATGGTGAACAATAATGGAATCACTAAATGAAATATTTCCTGTCATATTAAATGGATTATTAATTATATTAGTAGTAGCATTAATTGTTTTAGTTATTAAATTAATTAAGACACTTATTAAAGTTGATGCTGTTGTAGATGATGTAAATAATAAAGTTAAAAAGCTTGATGGAGTATTTAATATTGTTGATAATACTGCCGATGCAATAAGCAATTTTAGTGATAATTTTGCAAATATTGTTGCAGGAAGTATTAATACAATATTTCATAAAAAGAAGAAAGGAAATGATGAAAATGAGTAAAAAGAAACATGGGTTCGGTAAGTTTTTAGCTGGTATTGGTTTAGGTGCTGCTGTAGGAGTTTTATTTGCTCCAAAGGCTGGTAGTGAAACTAGAAAAGAGTTAAAATTAAAATGTGATGAATTACTTGCTAAATTAAAAGATGTAGATGCTAATGAAGTTAAAGAAAGCATTGAAGCAAAAATGTTTGAAATTAAAGAAGCATTAGAAGATTTAGATAAAGAAAAAGTTTTAAAATTAGCTAAAAAGAAAGCTGTTGAAATTCAAGATATGGCTGATGAATTAGTTGATTTTGCTATTGAAAAAGGGACACCAATTTTAGAAAGCGCTGCTGCTGATGTTAGAGCTAAAGCGATTGATGTAACAAAAGAAGTTTTAGAAAAATTAGAGAAAAAATAACAATACATAAGCACATACATAATGATGTATGTGCTTTTTATCAATTGTAAATTTGATAATATTATAGTATAATTATTATTGATGAGGTGAAGATATGAAGTTTGTAAAAAAACATTTAGTAGAAATAATTATTTTCATTATATTTTTTGGAATAGTAATATTTGGACTTACAACATTCTTTATGTTATGGAATGTTGGTTCTGGTAACAAATATGGTACAAGATTAAATGGAATCTCTAAAGTAGAATTAGGGGATAAATATTTAAATAGTACAATGAAAAAAATTAAAGAAAATGAAATTGTAAGTAAGGTAAATTCTAATATCACAGGTCGAATCATAAAATATATTATTACAGTTAAGAATGGTACTGACCTAAATAAAGCTAAAGAACTTACAACAGTTGTTGTTGAATCTTTAAAAGAAGATGAATTAGAATTTTATGATATTCAAGTTTATTTATTAGAAGAAGATGCAAATGAAGAATCAAAATATCCTAAAATTGGATATAAACATAAATCAAGTGAAGCATTTGTATGGTCAAATAATTAGTTAGGTGGTTACAAATGAAAAAGAAAAGTATAATATTTATAACAATCATTTTAGTTGTAGTTGCTGCTCTATTTGGAACATATTATTTTGTTTTTGAAAAAGAAGATACAAATTCAACACTTACTTTAAGTGAAAAAACTTGGATTGAAAATAATAAAAACAAAATTATTGACATTGGAGTAGTAAATGAAATTGCTATATTAAATTATTCGGGAGAAGGATTATTTTTCAATTTTTTAGAAGATATTGAAGAAAATACTGGTCTTGAATTTAATAAAATTTCATATCCTGCATATGAAAAAATAGAAGATGATTATGCATTTAAAAGAGTAAAAAAGGCTTCAAAAGATGATATTTTAGTATATAGTGATAATTATGTATTAATAGGTAAAGAAAGTGTTAAATTCAATAATTTAAATGAATTAAATAATGATGAAATTGGGGTTTTAGAAGAAGATCTAAATAATGTTAGTAAATATTTAAATAATAATGAATTAAAATTCCAAGCACTTGAGTCTGCTGATGCATTACTTAATTCTTTAGTAAGTGAAGAAAACGAATTAAATTATGTTGTTATGCCTAAATTAATTTTCTTAAGTAATATTGAAAATAGACAAGGATTATATATCAACTATAATATTACTGAAATGAAAGATAATTATGTTATTTCACTAGGTGAAGACAAAACTTTAAATAATATAATTGAAAAATATTATGAAAAATGGAATACTGAAAATTTTGAAGATGAATATTCATCACAATTTACAAATATGTATTTCAAAATTAATGAAGTAGATGAAAAAGATAAAGTAAAATTTAGAAGTAAAAGATATACTTATGGATTTGTTAATAATGCACCATTTGATATGGAAATTAATAGTAAATTAGTTGGTATAAATAGTTCAATAATTAAAAGATTTTCAGAATTATCAAATGTTGAAATTTCTTATAAAAGTTATTCAAATACATCTAAATTATTAAAAGCATTTAAAGAAAATAAAATTGATTTCTTCTTTAATGCTTATGAAAATCAAAAATATGATATGGATACATTTAATACTGTATCAACATTTGATGAAGAAATTGTTGTTTTATCAAGTATTGACAATAATATAATTGTTAATTCAGAAATGTCTCTTGATAAATATACTGTTTCAGCTGTTGCAAAAACAAAAATTGAAGAAGAATTAAAATCACATAAAATTAATGTTAAATCATATAAAAATATTGGTTCTTTAATTAATTCTCTTAATGAATCTAGTGTTGTTGTAGTTGATAAAGATACTTATGAATTTTATAAAAATTCTGGATTCAAAAATTTTAAAATAGATCATATATTTAATTTAAATAATCAATATTCATATTTAATAAGAGATATTAAAAATAATCAGGTTTTTGAACAATTCTTTAATTATTATTTACAATTTATAAATGAAGAAATTTATATTAATGAAGGATATAATAAAGCAATTACAAATTCATCAAATAATGATGTTGTAAAATTAATTGGTATTGCAATTGGAGCATTACTTGCTGTATTAGTAGTTTTCTTCTTAGGTAATAAATTAAAACCAAATAAACCTAAGAAAAGAAAATTAAATATTAAAAAAGAAGATAAACTTAAATATATAGATATGCTTACTTCTTTAAAAAATAGAAATTATTTAAATGAGAGAATTGATGTTTGGGATGATTCTGAAGTTTATCCACAATCAATTGTAATTGTTGATTTAAATAATATAGCATATATTAACGATAACTATGGACACCAAGAAGGTGATAATGTTATTAAACAAGCTGCTAATATCTTAATAACAAATCAAGTTCCAAATAGTGATATTATTCGTACTAATGGTAATGAGTTCTTAATTTATATGGTTGGATATAATGAAAAACAAGTTGTTGCATATATCAAAAAATTAAATAAAGAATTTAAAGAATTAGCTCATGGATTTGGAGCTGCAGCAGGTTATAGTATGATTACTGATGGAATCAAAACAATTGATGATGCTGTTAATGAAGCTACATTAGATATGAGAAATAACAAAGAAGAATTAAACAACTAATGAAATATATAAAAAAATATTTAAAAAGATTATATAAAATTATAATGAAGAATGAAATGCGAGTTTTGCCTGGTCAAATCGCATTCTTCATTGTATTATCTTTAATACCATTAGTTACATTATTAGGATTTATTGCATCGCAATTTCAAGTAGATATGAAATTTGTTTTAGATGTTATGAAAGATTCATTACCTAATCAGGTAATTGATATCTTACTACCAGCATTAGAAAACCCAGGTTTATTAACTGGTGTTTCTATGATAGTAGGATTCTTTCTAGCTTCAAATGCTACTAATTCTATTATTATAGCGTCTAATATGCTATTTAAATTAGATGATAGTGGTTTTATGAGAAGAAGAATTAAAGCTATTATTATGCTTATAATATTATTATTTTTATTCTTATTCATGCTTGTTGTAATTGCCTTTGGAAATGATATTGCATCATTTGTATTAGAATTAATATTCAAAAATAAAGTTCCGTATGCTATTTATGAATTATTCCTATTTATTAAATGGACTTTAGGTTTATTATTAGCATATGTTATGGTAAAAATGATTTTTACTATAGCACCGGATTCTCCAATTCCTAGTAAAAATATGAATAAAGGAGCGTTATTTACGACTTTATCTTGGATTATAATTACTAGTGCATATTCAATATATGTTGCCAATTTTGCAGATTACAATATATTCTATGGAAGTTTAGCAAACATCGTAGTTTTAATGATGTGGATTTACTTTCTTTCATATACACTTGTTGTTGGTATGGCAATTAATAGTGATGATTATTTAAAAGAGATTCATAAATAGGAATCTCTTTTTTTATTAAATAAAAGGTTTAATATAAAAGGTTGTTATGGTATAATTAATAATAGGTGATACTAGATGAATAAGACAAAAGTAGTTGCAACAATAGGACCTATGAGTCTAAATAAAGAAACATTAAAAAGAATGATAGAAGCAGGTGTAGATGTTTTTAGAATTAATTTAAAACATGCTACAAGAGAATTTTGTATTAAAGCAAAAGAAATGATTGATAAAGTTAATAAAGAACTTAAAACTAATGTAGCTTTAATGTTTGATACTAAAGGACCACAAGTTAAAGTGGGTTTATTTTCTGGTGGAGAAGCAACATATGAAGCAAACGATAAAATAAGAATATATATGGATGATATTATAGGTGATTCGACAAAATTTTGTGTTGATTACAAAGATTTTCTTGATGAAGTAAATTATGATACAATTATAAAAATTCATGATAGTAATGTAGAATTACAAGTACTTGATAAAGGTAAAGATTATCTACTTTGTTTAGTTTTACATGGTGGGGTAATTAAAAACAATCAATCTTTAACAGCTGTTGGAGTAAATTTAAATCTTCCTTGTATTTCAAATGAAGATAAAGATGATATTTTATTTGCACATGATTTAAATATTGATTTTGTTTGTTTATCAAATGTTAGTAGTGGTGAAGACATTTTAGATGGTAATGATTTACTTATTGAATTAGGTAATAATCATATGGGAATCATTGCTAAAATTGAAAATGAGAGAGCTGTTAACGATATTGATAATATCATTAATAACAGTGACGGAATTTTAATTGCAAGAGTTGATTTAGGTATAGAACTTCCTATAGAAAGAATTCCTGGTATTCAAAAAAGTATTATTAATAAATGTCATCAAAATGGTAAATTTAGCATTGTAGCAGTTGACATGGTAATACAAGATGAAGAAGATGATGAACCAACAAGGGCTGAAGTTAGTGATGTTGCTAATGCTGTTTTGGATGGAGTAGATGCTATTATGCTTACAGGTAAAACAGCAAAAGGGATTTATCCGGTTGAAACAATATTTACAATTAATAAAATATTAGATGAAGCAGAAACAGAAGTTGACTATTATTCTTTTATGGATAAAGCACTTAGAACAGAAAATAGAGATATTTCTGGTGTTATTGCTCATAATGTTGCTTCATCAGCAATGCATTTAAATTGTAAGGCAATTTATGCTCCTACAATATCAGGTTATACAGCACGTAAAATTAGCCGTTTTAGACCTATATGTCCAATTATTGCAGCAAGTCCTAATGTAGAAACTGTTAAATCATTACAACTTTATTTTGCAGTTTGTCCAGTTTTAATTCATGAACTTCATACTTTTGATAAAGTAATTGAAGCAGCTAAAAAAATGAGTCAGGATGTGCTTGATCTTAATTTAAATGATAAATATATTATTACTGGTGGTTATCCATTTAAGGATGTTAAACATACTAATTTTATGAAAATAGAAGAATTATAAAAGAGGTGAGTTATGTATAATTTAGGTGAACAATTTAAAAGAAATCAAGAAATAGGAAAAGCAAAAGAAAAATGTATTTACAAAGGTGAAAAGTATAGAATAACAATACTATCTGAACGATTGGTTAGACTTGAATATAACCCATCTGGTAAATTTATTGATGCACCTTCAGAACTTGTATGGAATAGAGTTTTTGATGAACCAAAATTTGCTGGTAAAGAGGATGACCAATATCTTGAAATTAAAACACCTTATTTTACATTATTTTATACTAAAGAAAAAAGCTTTAATGCCGGAACAATGAATCCAACTGCTAATTTAAAAATAGCAGTAAATAATTCAGATAAATTTTGGCATTATAATCATCCAGAAGCAAGAAACTTTAATGCACCTTTAGATTATTTGTCAGTAGGTAAAAATAAAGGTAAAGTTCAAAAAGGATTATATTCAATTGATGGTTTTGCAAGTATTGATGATAGTAAATCAAAAATATTTACAGAGACAGGTGAATTAGTAGATAGAGAAGAAGAATATATAGATATATATGTCTTTGTATATTTAAAAGACTTTGATAAGTGTTTACAAGATTATTTTAAATTAACGGGAAAACCAGCATTAATTCCAAGATATGCACTTGGTAATTGGTGGTGTAAAAATGAAAAATATACTGATGAAAATGTTCGTAAATTAGTAGGTGCTTTTGAGCATAATGATATTCCTCTTTCAATCTTATTATTAGATAAAGATTGGCATAAAAGAAAAGAAGAAAATAAAAAATTCTCAAAATCAGGATTTACTTTTGATAAATCACTTTTTAAAGATCCTATTGATTTAATTAATTTCTTACATACTAAAGGAATTAGATTAGGTTTAAATGTTAATCCTGGGGAAGGGATATTAAATATTGATGACTTCTATGAAAAAGCTGCATCATATTTAGCACCTGATGAAACAGGCAAAATTCCATTTAATGTTTACGACCCAAAATTTATTGATGTTTATATAAAATTATTTATCCATCCTTTGGATACAATCGGGGTAGATTTTTATTGGGTTGATTACTATAATAAAGATGATTTTAGAAGTATGTTCTTATTAAAACATTATCAATTTTATGATATGATGCGTGATTATAAACGTAGACCAATGATTTTAGGTTATAACTCTGGAATAGCAGCACATAGATATCCGGTTTTATATTCAGGAAGAACAGTAGTAAACTGGGATACTTTAAGGGCTGTACCAATTCATAATGCTAATGCTACTAATCTTGGTGTTAGTTGGTGGAGTCATGATATTGGTGGATTCCATAAAGGAATTGAAGATAATGAATTATATGCTCGCTTTGTTCAATTAGGTGTATTCTCACCAATTATGAAATTCGGTTCTGATAGAGGACGTTACTATAAAAGAGAACCATGGAGATGGAATATTAAGACTTATATGATTGTTCAAAGATATTTACAATATCGTCATAAACTTATTCCATACTTATATTCTGAAGCATATAAATATCATATGAAAGGTTCTCCAATAGTACAGCCAATATATTATAAATTTCCTGAACTATATGATGATCCTATTTTCAAAAATGAATATTATTTTGGGGATGAATTATTTGTATCACCAATATTAAAACCAAAAGATGTAACTATGAATCGTTCTATTCATAAATTTTATATTCCTGAAGGAATATGGTATGACATTACAACTGGTAAAAAATTTAATGGTGGAAAATCTTATGTATCATTCTTTAGAGATGAAGATTATCCAGTATTTGCAAGAAGTGGTGCTATTATTCCAATGTCTAATAATGAAGTTATTAATGACACAACACCACCAGCAGATTTAGGAATTGAAATTTATCCAGGACAAAGTAATGAATATGATCTTTATGAAGATGACGGATTAAGCGACTTATATCGTAAAGGATACTATTTACTTACTAAAATAAATTATAACTATTTACCAAATAATTATACTGTAATTGTAAAAGCTATTGAAGGTAAAGCTGGAATTGTTCCAGATAAAAGAAATTATGAAATTAGATTCAGAAATACTAAACATGCTGATGAAGTTTCAGCAATATTTAACAATGCTAGTATTCCATATGAATGCTATACTGATGAACTTGATTTTATAATTCAAGTAAAAGATGTACCAACAATTGGTGAATTAGTTATTAACTGTCGTGGAAAAGATATTGAAATTGAAGCTATAAGACTTATTAATGAAGATATCCAAAATATCTTAGGGGACCTTCAAATTAGTACTGAACTTAAATTTAAAATTGACGAAGTTCTATTTAGTGATTTATCAATTGCTAAAAAACGTATTGAAATTAGAAAACTTAAGAATGCTGGATTAGAAAGAAAATATGTTTTATTATTCATAAATCTTTTAGAATATATTGAAGAAGTATAACGTATACAAAAAGTATACGTTTTTTTCTTGTTTTGACATTATAAAATTCTTTTGGTATCATAAACGCAATTTGGAGGTGTTTTATGAAAAAAGGAATGATAAAAGCAATTGCAAGGGGAACAATAATTTTCTTTGCAGGTATAGGGGTAGGTCAAACTTTTACATTAATTAAAGATACTAGTAATACATCAATTATTGAATTTAATACTGAAAAAAAGCAAGGTCCAAGTGCAACAAATTCACCAAAAATTGAAGGGATTGGAAAAAAAGTAGATGAAATACTTGGTAATACTGAATCTTGGAATAATACATCTGGAATAGATACATATGGTGAAGCTTTAGCTGGAACATTAGATGCATTTTTAACAGGAAAGTATAAATCACAAAAACCAACAAGTGATGAATTAATAAACTTTATAAATGAAGATATGAATGAAGTTAGATACAATCTAGATTTAGCTCTTGAAAATGATAATTTATCTTATTTTGAAAATCTAGATAAAATTGCTACAATTTATTTCCAAGGAAATTATGAAAAAAGTAAAATAAAAAAAGCATCAAAAATAATGCTTGATAATTATAAATTTATATTAGAAAAAGATATTTATAAAGGAAGAAATATTACTTTTGAAGAAATGGATTATAAAACTAAATTATATTTTATTAATGCTGTTTTAGATATGGATAAAATGTTAACAGCAATATATCCTGATTATAAAGAAGAATTTGAAAATGATTTATATTTAAATTTAAGACAAGTATTAATTGAAATTGGTACATATGTTATGGATAATAATAAAGGTGATTTATTAAAATATAAAAATGAAATTATAAATAAATATAGTACTAAATTAAAATAAAGCATACATTTGCTTTTTTTTTTGTGTTATAATTTAAAATAGGGTGATAGTAATGAAAAAAGGATTTACATTAGTAGAATTATTAGCAGTTATACTGATTTTAGGCATTATTACACTTATTGCAATACCCACAGTAAAAATAATATTAATTGAAGCAAAGAAGGGTGCCTTTAAAACAACACTAATGAATATTGAAAAAGCAGTAGAAAGTAACTGTAGTATTCAACAAATTATGAACAAAGAATTAGATACT
>CAJGDV010000029.1 GCA_904502155.1 uncultured Bacilli bacterium | reverse complement strand
AAATATATGAAGATTTAATTAAATACTTAAAATAACACACGATTTGTGTGTTATTTTCTTTTTATAAAAGCTTCTTCCCTATTTTGAAGATTATCTAAATTATTTTCTATATATAGTTTATTTTTAGTTGGTAAAAGTAAATTCATAAAATAATTATATGATATTTCATCTAAATCTAAATCATCTATAATATTTTTAAATTTTAAATATTGATTGAATCTTACAATTTTAGGGTCAATTAGCATTCCTAAAGTTTGAATACCTATTTGAAATTTATCAAAATCTTGATTTGCTTCTGCTTTTTTTTGATTTAATACTAAATACATTGTTTCATAATCTTCTGGTAGAAAATCTTCTTTTAAATCATTAATTTTGAAACTATCAATATCAATTATATGAGGTTTATTATTAACAATAATACAATTCCAAAAATTAGCATCAACAATAGAAATATTTTTGTTATGTGCATTTTTTATTAGTTTTTCATATTTTTTTAGCATATCTATTTTATCTTTTAAACTTATTTGATTGTTTTTTATATAAGAATATAAATCTATTTTTGAATTTAATTTTTCCATAGCATATCCTAAGAAGAAATCATCTGGGGTATATATATAATCTGTTGGTAATATAAAATTATCTAATTTCATTTTACTAATTGCTTCAAGTTTATTAAATTTATTTTCATATAATAAAGGATCCATACAATCAAAATTAAATACCTTTAATGCTTTATCATTATAATTATAAACAAAGGCTTCCCCGCCCATTCCAATTATTTCTAGTTTTCTTATTTCTCTCATGCTGAGTATAATTTTGTTCATAATAAAACACCTCTTTAAAGATGGTGTTTATTATATCATTATTCTATCCAGTTATCAATGCTACCTAAATCATATACTTTAGTATAACCATTATTAATTAAAATATTAGCAGCATTTTTACTTCTACCGCCGCTACGGCAATAAACTATTAGTACAGTATCTTTTTCATAATCGATAGTTTCTATTTCATTTAATGGAATATTAATACTGTTTTTTATATTTCCTTGTTTATATTCTTCTTTTGTTCTAACATCTATTAAAATAGCATTTTCATTATCTAACTTTTCTTGCGCTTCAGTTTGATTAATAGTTTGGTAAACTACTGGTTCTAAGTTAGATGTACTATTACAGCCTGTTAAAACTAAAACCATTAAAATAATTAATAATTTTTTCATTTTTCTTTAACCGCCTTCCACATTTTTTTATAAAGTTTTGATGAACTATAATTTAAAATTCCAACTTTGTAAATTCTAAGACCATATTTAATTAAGATATAATTAACGCCTAACATTAAGACAATTGAAATAATCATATCTATTAAACTAAACTGGCCGATAATAAACAGTGATGGTGCTACAATAGCTGAAATAAATGGTAAAAAAGCTATTAATTTAATCAATAATGAACCATCAAATGTTGCTGCAAAAACAGACAGTACATACCCAGTCATTAATATTATCATAAGTGGTGTTTGAAGTTGTTGGAAATCTTCTATATTTGTTGTTATACTTGCTAAAATTCCAGAAAGTAATGAATATCCTATAAATGTTAAAATTAATAAGATAATAAATAATGGAATTACATAAATCAATTTATCAGTAAGCTGAATTGAGATATTTTCTTTAAAAGTATTAACATAATTATAAAGTTCACTATTTGCTTCAATAGCTTGTTTTCCCCTAATTAGCATACCTAAAACTCCATAAAATAACATTAATACAATTTGAATTATTATAAATAAATTAGAAACAATAATTTTGCTAAAGAAATGTATTTTAGGACTTACATTAGAAATAATTATTTCCATTCCTCTTGTTGCTTTTTCATCATTTATTTCAGAACCTATCATTTGAACTAATAATAATATTAACATGAATAACGGAAGTATTATTGATGGGAAAACATAAGCCATAACCATTTCCATATTTTCTTCTTCTTTCTTTTTATTCTTGCCTAATATTTCTCTATCTATTTCAACATTTTCATATATTTTATTAATTGTTTCTATTGGTATTTCATATTTTTCAATAGCTTTTACAATTTTAGTACTATAAATAATACTTTTCAAATATTCACTATCAATTAAATCTAAATAGCCATTAGAAATAATTTTAACATCTATTATTTTATCTTCATTTGGATTTAAAATAATACCTACTGTATTGTCATCTTTTTTTATTTCTTTTTTTAAAGATTTTAAATCTTTTTTATAATTTTCCATTGAATATTTTGATAAATTATCTTTGTTTAAATCAAATTGACTTTTTAATAAATCAAAACATCCAATATTATCAACAACCAAAATTTTTGTTTCTTTATTAAAATCGCCACCAAAAAATGTTATTATACGATCAATATTACATAATGATAACATTAATGCTAATAATAAAATATTTACTATTACAAACCATTTAGATTTTATTTTCTTCTCTAATCCATATTCTATTAAAAATTTAAATTTATCCTTCATAATATTCACCTACTTTCTCGATAAATATTTCATTTAGTGAAGGAGATTGTAATATATATTTAGTTATATTTTTATAATTTTTAACTTTTTTAAATACTTTGTCATTAATATTTTTATTTTCAATTTTTATTTCGTAATCCATGCCTTGCTTATTAACACTTATTACGCCTTCGATATTTTTAATTTCTTCAATATCAATATCGCCATTAACAATAATATTTTTCTTTTGGAAATTTTCTTTAATTTCATCAAGATATCCTTCAAGTAATGCTTTTCCTTTAGCAATAACAAGAATTTTTTCACAGAATAATTCAACATGTTCCATTCTATGTGATGAGAATATTATTATACTTCCTTGTTTTGATAATCTATTTATTTCTTCTTTAAATAGTTCAATATTAAATGGATCTAATCCGGAAAAAGGTTCATCTAATATTAGTAATTTAGGATCATTTAATATAGCTATTATAAATTGTATTTTTTGTTGGTTTCCCTTTGATAATTCTTTTATTTTCTTCTTTTTAAATTCTTCTAAATTAAAATCTTTTTCATTTTTATAAAACTTTTTAAGTAGATTATCTAATTTATTTAAAATATCTTTTTTGTTCATACCTTTTAATCTACCATAAAATAAAGCTTGTTCTTTTATGCTCATTTTAGTTAGTAGACTTCTTTCTTCTGTTAAAAACCCTATTTTATCTGTTACGTTATAGTCAATTTTTTTATCATCTAACGTTATGATTCCTTCATTAGGTTCAATTAGACCCATTATTAAACGAAATGTTGTTGTTTTACCAGCACCATTTACACCAAGTAGTCCAAATATTTCGCCTTCTTTTACTTCAAATGTTAAATTATCTACTGCTTTTAATTCATCATAATATTTTGTAATATTTGATACTTTTAGCATTATACCACCTTCCTATTTAATTATAATTTATATAAAATGATTTATCAATCTTTTTATATATATTTAAATCTACCTTTTCTTTTAAATAATTGGATTTATTTAAATCTAGACAGATTATTATTTCTTTTTCTTGTTTTTTTAATTTTTTAATATGGTATTCAAGCTTAGATGCTTCTTTTCGGTTATTACACAGCCATACAGCTTCTATTTTCATTACTGCATGTCTTTTTGTATACTTAGCCCCAACACCCTGTAAATGTTCGTTAAAACGTCTTTTAAAGTCTGTTGTAATACCAGTATATAATGAATTATCATTACATCTAATTATATATACATAATACATATTATCACCTATAAAAAAAAGAATTATAACCACTCAGTAATTATAATTTCTTTTTTAAAATTCCTTTTAAATTTTTCATATGAAGAATATAATATATTTTCTAAATCATAAAAATAATCAATCCCATAATCATAAATATTATAATCATTTATATGATTAACAAAATAATCTTTAAAATCATCATTTTTAAAATATTCTCCAATAATAAAATCAATCTTACTTAATCTTTTATAGTTTGTATTTTCTTTTAATACTTCTAAATAAAAATCAATAAGTCTTGTTGTTATAAAATCATTACTCCTAAAATTTACAATCAAATCATAATTCAAAGCATATTTTATAACGTTTGTATACATTTTATCCTCCAAAGAATATTCTTACAATATCGTTGTATGTTATTACAAGCATTAATCCTAATAAGAAAACCATACCAACTGAATGAATAGCATTTTCTGTTTTAGGATTTACAGGACTACCTTTAATTTTTTCTATAATTAAGAATAATAAACGTCCTCCATCAAATGCTGGTATAGGTAATAAATTCATAAAGCCAACGTTTAATGAGATATAACCTAATAAATAAACTAAATTAGCAAATCCAGCTTTAGCAGTTTCACCTACAACTTCATAAATTCCAACTGGTCCAGATAAATTATTAAGTGCTAATTTACCTGTAAATAAGTAAGCCAATATATGAATCATTTGGTTAATTAACGAAATTGTTTTTTGGAATGCATATTTTATGGAAGTAAAGAAACCTTTTTCTACTTTTGTAGTAATTCCAAATCCATATTTATATGATCCATCTTTTTGTTTTTTAGGTTTCATTGTTATTATTTCTGTTTTATTATCTTCATGAACAACAGTTAATTTAACTTCTTTTTTACCATTAACCATTAATTCAAGTAATAATAAATCAGCATCAATGTTTTTACCATTCATCTTAACAATTTTGTCACCTTTTACAAGTCCTGAATTATAAGCAGGCATCCCTTTTTCTAACTCACTTATATAAGCATGTTTAGAAGGTGTACCATTAAATAATCCTAATAAAAAGAATATTACTATAGCAAGAATAAAGTTAAACATTACCCCTGCAACAATTGTCATAAATCTTTCAGACCAAGATTTATTATATAATCTTTTTTTAGCTGGTATTTTTTTATCCTCATCCACTTCTTCACCAGCCATACTAACATAACCACCTATTGGAAATAATCTAATTGAATATACTGTTTCATCATTTTTTCTTTCCCATTGTTTTAAAACAGGTCCCATTCCTAATGAAAACTCATAAACATGAACTCCTGCTTTTTTTGCAAAAATAAAATGTCCAAATTCATGAATACAAATAGTTATTCCTAGAATTAATATAAAATATATTAATGTCATTTATATCCCCTTTCTATAAAATTGTCCAAATAAACATAAACCCTAATAATACAAAAATAATACTATCAAGTCTATCTAATATTCCACCATGACCTGGAATAAGATTAGAGAAATCTTTTTTACCAAAATATCTTTTAATTGATGAAAATACTAAATCACCAAATTGAGCTATTATTGATAAGAACAATCCAACTAAAGATATTTTAATAATATTAATATATGGATCAATAATTGTTAGATAAAATACTGTACTAACAAAAACACCCATAATTGTTCCACCAATTGAACCTTCCCATGTTTTCTTTGGTGATACACTTTCAATCATTTTATGTTTACCAATTAATAAACCTGTAAGGTAAGCAAATGTATCTGTTAATATTGTTATTAAGAATAAATAAATAATTAATGCTAATCTTACATTTCTAACAATTGATAATAATACAAATGAAAGTGATAAGAAAAATATTCCACCTATTAAATAGTATGCATCATTTATGCTATATTTTGAGCGATCATGATATAAAACTGTTGGAATTAAGAATGTTAAGAAAAATGCACTTAATATTCTAAAATCAATTTCTAAATTAGCATTTTCACTAATTATATTTGTTGCAATTAATAATGTCATAAATAAATATGATATTAATTTTACAAATATTGGTAATCTTTTTTTTGTTTCTTTCATATCAATAAATTCTTTTAATGAAAGAAGAGCAAGTATAAATACTGCAATATCAAACCAAATTCCTCCTAAATAAAGAACTGGAATGAATACGGAAAGCATCAGAATAGCACTAATTGTTCTTGTTTTCATAGTTTATACCTCCAAATCTACGATCCCTTTTATTATAAACTAAAAGTGCTTTGTCAAATTCATTTTCATCGAAATCTGGAAAACATACTTCAGGAAAATAAAACTCAGCATATGACAATTGCCAAAGCATAAAATTACTTATTCTATGTTCACCACTTGTTCGAACTAAAAAATCTAGTTCAGGCAAATCTTGATATAAATATGATTTATAATTACTAATAGTAATATCTTCAATATTTATTTTTCCATCTTTAACATCTTGTGCTATTTTTTTTGTTGCATCAATAATTTCTGCTTGGCCACCATAGTTTAAACAAAAGTTAACAATACCACCGGTATTATTTTTTGTCATTTCTGTTATTTCTAAGCTAGCATCAATAACTTTTTGTGGTAAAGGTTCTTTTCTTCCTGAAAAAATAATTTTAATATTATTTTTATGTAATTTTTTAGCATATTTTTTAAATGAAGTACTAAATAGATTCATTAAAAAATCTACTTCTTCTTTACTTCTTTTAAAATTTTCAGTTGAAAATACATAATAACTTATATATTTAACCCCTTTACCAAAAGCATATAATGATATTTTTTCAATATTATCACATCCTGCTTTATGTCCCATGCTACGACTTAGTCCTTGTCTTGTTGCCCATCTACCGTTTCCATCAACTATAAAACCAATATGTTGTGGAATCTTTAGATTATCATTTATCATGTTATAACTGCCTCATTCCTACATTATAATTATAATATAAAAATAATATTAATACAATTACAAAATAAAAAAAGATGAAAACATCTTTTTAAAAAGAATCAATATTAATTTTTACTTTTTTTTCATTATTTGCATATGCAGATGCTTGTACAAGTGTTCTTACCGATTTAATAATATTTCCACTTCTCCCAATTAAAGCACCCATATTTTCTTCATTTACTAATACTTGGATAACTTGTTCATCATCGTCATCAGAAAATTGTTTAACTGAAACCATATCTGAATCTTTAACCAAGTTTTTAACTAAAAATTCTGTTAATTCAATTGCTTTCATAATTATTTACTTTCTTTTTTTGAATTATGGAATTTTTCCATGATTCCTTGACTTCTAAATAAATCTCTTACTGTATCAGTAGGAATAGCACCATCTTTTAACCATTTAATAGCTTTTTCTTCATCAATTTTGATTTCAGCTGGTTCCATAATTGGATTATAAGTTCCAACTGTTTCAATGAAACGTCCATCTCTTGGACTTCTTGAATCAGCAGCTACAACACGGTAAAATGGACGTTTTTTAGAACCCATTCTTTTTAATCTTAATTTTACTGCCATGTCTTTCCCTCCGTTCACTGTTTTTAATTTTATCATAATAAAATATGCGTGTCAACCTTTTTTTGTTGACATTTATTAAAAAGTATTGAAAATAAAAGAAAAAAGAATCATGCTGATTCTTCAAGATATTTGTCATTAATTTCTTCATCAATTTTTAGAATTTCTGTATCATCAAGCTCATCAATAATTTCATCCCATGGTTCTTCATCTTCTTCAATACTAATTTTAAATTTGGTTTCCCCTACAATTTCTACACCTAATTCTTTTTCAATATCAAAATTTATAATATTATTTTTAGTTTCAGCTTTTGTAACTGTAGGTTGTTTTAAAGTTCTTACAATAATATCAGTATCACTTGTAAGTTCAGCATTTTCTCTAATCTTAATATTAAATACATCATTATATTCAATTCTTTTATTGATTACATCTGTTTTGGAATCATTTTCATAACTATACCATATATTAACATCAAACGATCCATCAACACCAATTTTATCACCTGATTTATAACCTTTAAATTTATGATTAATAACCCAGCATCCTAAAATGTTACTTGGATTTGATAAATCTAAGGAATAACTATTTTTAAAATACTTTTTCCCTTTTCCTATAACGGCTTTTGTTACAATTTCTTTATAAGCTGCCACATAATCACCTCTTTATTTTATTTTATGAAAAACAAATAAAAAAAGTACCTAAAAAAAAACTATATTAAAAAATATAGTTTTTTTATAAATATTTTTTTATTTGCTTTAATGCTCTAAAGCGGTGTGAAACACTGTTTTTTTCTTGCTCAGTTGCTTCACCAAAAGTTTTCTTTAAATCATCTGATAAGAAAATACAATCATAACCAAATGAAGTATCGCCTTTTTCTTCTTCAATTATAGTACCATATGTTTTTCCTTCAGCATATTCATATTTTCCATCAATATGATATAAAACAAGTGTGCAATTAAAATATGCTTTTTTATCTTTATCTTTTAAATCATTAATTAATTTAGTGCGATTTAATTTTATATCATGATCACTTGCATATCTAGCACTATAAACACCAGGTTTACCATCAAGTGCAATACAAGAAAGACCACTATCATCAGATAAAACATCATAATCTAAATTATTGTTTTTTAAAAAATTACTAACAGTCTCAGCTTTTATAAGAGCATTTTCTAAAAAAGTTGTTCCTGTTTCATCAATTTCTTCATTAAAACCAATATCATTTAAAGTTAATAATTCAATATCACTAAGTATTTCTTTTATTTCTTTTACTTTATGTTTATTATTTGAAGCTAATACTATCTTTCTCATTTAAATCACCATCGACATTATAACATAGTTCTTTTAAATTTTTATAAATTTTTTTATATCAAATGAACAAAGGATATTAGGATAATCAGTTATATAAAATATTTCATTACTATATTCTTTTGTTTCACTAATTATTTTTTCATATGTTTTAGTATCATTTATAGTCCATATAAATACTTTTAAACCTTTATTTATAAGATAATCAACATTAGCATAATTTACTAAATTGTGCCTAATAGCAACACCATAAAATTCATCTGTAACATTGTAAAAATCACCAGGTTCATCTATTACATATTGATATTTTATTTTATTATTACGATATATTAAATCTTTAAGACCATTAATATTAGAACTTTGAATAATAATATTATCATTATATTCAATAAGTTTTAATAATTTTTTATTTAATGTTTTTATTTTTTTACCATATTTAATATCGAGAATTAATGTTTTTGTTTCAACAATATTTAAAACATTAAAAATATCAGTAGCTGTACTAGATAAAAAGTTTTCATTTATTATAATTTCATTTTTATTTTGTAATACTGTTTCACGTGTTAGTTTTACATTCATAAATTCGTCATAAGTCATATCAGAAATTTTTGTTTTTGAAATTTGTGTTTTAATTTTATTATTATGAGATAAAACTAAAAAGCCATCATTAGTCATACGTACATCAACTTCAATAGCATCAACACAATCTGATTCGTTTGCTAAAATTATTGATTCTAATGAATTTTCATACTCTAAAGAAGAGTAATCTCTATGAGCAACAATATGATTAATACTACCTTTATGTTTTAAATAATGTGAATCATTTTCGTAGTTATTAATACTAGTTATAATAAAAGTAATTAATATAACTAATAAAAACAAAATTATTAATTTTTTCATAATCTAGTCCTTTCTATTATAAAAGTAATTAATAAGATCTTCTAAGGGTGGTTCTTCTATATAAAGATATTCAATTTCTAGATTAGAAATTAATGTAATAAAATTATTAATTTTATCACATAAAACACATTCTATATAATCATTACTTATTTTTTTAATTTTCATTTTTTTTAAATCAAAATTTACTTTTTTGATGTTTTTGCCTTTAATTCTAATATTATAATAATTTTTTGTATTTAATTTATGGGAATATCCTATATCTAGAATAGAACCATTTTTCATAAAAGCAATTTTATTTGAAATGCCTCTTATATCATTTAAGTTAGAAGAAGCAATAATAATAATGTTTCCTTTTTTCTTTTCATTATTTAAAATATTAAATATTTTATCTTTGTCTTTTTGATTCATACCTCTTGTAGGTTCATCTAAAACTATTATTTTAGGTTCATGCATTAATGTTAAAACTAAACCTAGTTTTTTTAATTCTGAAAAAACTAAATCTTCAACTTTTTTTTCACCATCAAGATTTAGAACTTTAATAAGATCTAAAGCCTTAGTTAAAGTATCATTTTCATAAAAAGTATCATTATATTCAATTAAACTTTTGATTTTACTTTTTTTATAAAGTTTTATTTCAGTTGGTAGATAGCCCATATCGTCTTTATTTAAAACTTTATTTTCATTGAAATATATTTCACCTTGATCATATTTAGTAAGTTTTAAAAGACATTTTAAAAGACATGTTTTACCACTTCCTGTTGGTCCAACAATTGCTAAAATATCACCTTTATTAAGTTTTAAATTAATATTATTAAGAATAATATTTTGGTTTTCAAATTTAAATAAGTTTCTAATTTCTAACATCCTACCACCATTTTAATTATATCAAAAAAAAGAAACATTTAATATGTTTCTTATCTAAAAAGATTTTTAAATTTGTCTTTTGCTTTATTAATTACTTCGTTACGTTTTTCAATTAATTCTTGTTTTTGTTGTTCTCTAATTTCTTTACGTTCTTGTTTTAATAAATCTTTTTGTAATTGTTTATTTAGTTTTTTACTTCTTATTCCTAAATATTTATCAACCATTTCTAATGAATTTAAACATTCTTTTTTATTAACACTATCATTTTCATAAATTCTTACTTTACTTTTATTGTTTGATTCAATAATAGCTTTATTAAATTCATTTGCTAAACTTGTATTATATCCTACTTCAGATTTTTCAGAACGATATAAACGTCTCATTAATTGCATTTTAGCTTGTACTAATTTTTTTTCTGAAGCATAAACATCTAAATTACTTTTGTTAGCAATTTCATTTGCTTCATCAATTTTATTATTAATATTTCTTACTTCTTCTTCATAGTTAACAAAGCGTGGTTCATTAGGATCTTTGTAATAACCATGATCTAAACGATAGTAATAATTATTTGTATAATTATCTAAATTATCAATTCTGCGCATTTCCCATGCAATATTTTTTGCTTCATTTTTTAAATCTTCAACAGCATCAGAAACATAACTAATTGCATCTTTAATTTTTTCATTATATTGATAAGCATTAACTTTTCCATCATAATTAGCGTTATCTAATCTAATCATACTATCTTCAACTTTAAGCTCAGCTAATGAATAATTTTTAGTTAATAAATCAATATATTCGTTATCTTCTTTATTAGTATAATTAATTCCTAATCTATTATTTTGATAAGATTGTTTAAAATTATCAGCGTTTGCAACTACTTGTCTAACACTATTTAAAAACTTAACATCTTTATTAACATTTTCATATTCTAAATTTCTTTGTTTACGAGCATCTAAAATATCTGTTTTAACTTTATTATTATAAATCTTTTTATCATTTTCTCTTTTAACACTATAAGCATTATTAACTTGTGCTTCAGCATATTTCATATCGTCTTCTAATTCTTTTACAATAGCTTTTAATTTAGATAATTCTTTAGTTACTTGATAATATGAACCATCTTTACAAGCTATTTTTCTTAAATAAGTTGATTCCATTTTATATCCTAAAAGACGTTCAACATCTTCCATAGTTCCATCTTCAACTTCTGCTTTTCCATATCGATAAATTGATTCACAAATATCTTGAATATCATTAATATAATATTCCACTTCTTTAATATAATTTTTAACTTCATTTAAATTTGCCATTATATTACCCCCTAAATTTTTTATTTTCTAAAAAAACTTTTAAATTTTTCTTTTCTAGCTTCTTTGCGTTGTTTTTTCTCTTCTTGTTTTTTAATTTCATCTAAGCGTTTTTGTTCTTCAACTAATACATATTTCATGTGATTAAACATTTCTTTTTTGTTTTGATATTGTTTTTCTTCACGGAATTTTCTTTCAACAATTCTTAAAAAAGCATCAATCATTTCACATTCATCTTT
>CAJGDV010000028.1 GCA_904502155.1 uncultured Bacilli bacterium | reverse complement strand
TGTTAAATGGTTAAAAGAACACCCTGAAGTAGAATCATTTGTTATAATTGATGACTTCGGAGGATGGGAAAAATATAATCTTACTAAATTTGTTGTTCAAACAAGTTATTGGTCAGGTGGCTTACATGAACATCATATTAATGATGCAACTAAGATTTTAAAAAAACATATTTGAATCAAGTTATAAAATTTAAACTTGAATTAAATTTTAAAAAGTACTATAATTATTTAGGTGATAAAAATAGGTTATCAATAGTAGCCTTTTTTTATTTTTGTAACAATATTTGAAAAGAGGTAATTTAGACATGGAAAGTATATTGTTATCAATTTCAGTAGCACTAGGTGTAGGGCTACTTATGTCTCGAATTGTAAAACGATTCGGACTTCCAGCAATTACAGGATATTTAATTGGTGGAGTACTTATAGGTCCTTATTTTTTAGGAAGATTACAAATTCCAGGAATAGGTTTTACATCAATGGAGAAAGTTGAAGAATTAAAAGTTATTTCTGAAATTACACTTGGTTTTATAGCATTTTTAATAGGAAACGAATTTAGAATTTCACAATTACGTAAAACAGGTAAACAAGCACTAGTAATAGGTGTTTTTCAAGCCTTAACAGCAACTTTAGTTGTTGATATAGTATTATTTATTATTTACCTTATAATGCCAGACAAAATATCATTATCAGCTGTTATTACATTAGGTGCAATTGCAACAGCAACTGCTCCTGCTGCAACATTAATGGTTATTAATCAATATGAGGCAAAAGGTAAATTAACTGATATTTTATTACCAGTAGTAGCTATTGACGATGCTGTCGGTTTAATGATTTTTGCTGTTTCACTTGGTATAGCAAAAGTAATTTCAACTGGAGAATATAATTTACTTACAATAATTGTTGAACCAATTGTTGAAATTATATTATCTTTATTAATAGGAATAATAATTGGTACTATATTAACAAAATCAGAAAACCAATTTAAATCAAGAAGTAAAAGAATGTCAGTTATTGTTGCTGTTGTTTTATTAAGTGTTTCAATATCAATGTATCATTTTACTTTTGCAGGAATTCATATTTCAATATCATCTTTACTATTATGTATGATGGTTGGAACAGCATTTTGTAACGAAAGTGAATATGATTTTTCTAATGATTTAATGGATAGAACAAATAGATGGGCTACACCATTTATGATTTTATTTTTCATATTAAGTGGTTCAGAACTACAATTAGATGTATTTACTAATATTACTATTGTATTAATTGGAATAGCATTTATTGCTGCAAGAACAATAGGTAAATATTATGGAGCATATTTTAGTGCGAAAGCAGTAAAATGCGATAAATCAGTTCAAAAATATCTAGGTATTACATTACTACCTCAAGCAGGTGTAGCACTAGGTATGAGTATTAAAGCACAAGAAGCATTAGGAAATGATGGTAATTTAATAAAAAATATAACTTTATTTGCTATACTTATTTATGAATTAGTAGGACCATATTTAACAAAACAAGCATTAATTAAAGCTGGAGATATTGTTCCTAAAGAAAGTATTACCAATAAAATAAGAACTTATAAAAAAATCAATGAAAAAAAACATGTATAAAGTAGTTTAACTACTTTTTTTAATTTGTCTAAAAATAATAAAATTAAAAAAGAACCTCCGATGAAATATGTAAAAACAATAGAAATAGATTAATAATTATGTTATAATAGGGCATAAAGATGGTGATAGAATGAGTAAAGAAAATAAAATAACATTTATTGTTATATTAGCAATAGGAATAGTTTCTATATTGTATATGACTATTTCACAAAAAAAGACAGCCTACAATGATGCTGTTGAAATTGCTGATAATGTACTAAAAAATAAAGGATATACTTTATTATACGTTGGTGCAGGTAATTGTGATGGATGTAAATTAGAAGAAGCACAAATAAAACCTCTAATTGAAAATTATGACTTTGGTTTTTATTATATTAATTTAGAAAATTTAACTAAGAACAATGTTTCTGATTTAGTATTAAAATTAAAACTGGGAACAGGTACATTTACAATACCTACATTATTAGTTTATAAAGATGGAGAATTTATTGATGCATTATCAGGATTATCTAATTTAGAGACTATATTTTCATTTTTACAAAAATATAGTATAATTGAAGAGGAAAGCGAACTATTAATGAATTATATCGATCTTGAAGAATATACAAAATTAATAGCAAGTAAAAAACCACAAATTATTGCACTAGGAAGTATAATTTCAGAAGAAAGTAATGAAGCTCAACAAACTTTATGGGACTTAGTTAGTGAAAATGATGTAAAAATTAATTATTTATCAATCGAAAATTTAACTGAAAAAGAATTAGATACATTATATACATCATTAGGTTATTTTCAAGAAAATGAAACTGGAATTCCTATGATTATTGTGGTAAAAAATAAACAAGTTCTAGATAGTTCACTTGAAAATCTTGATAAGGAAGGATATATTGAATTTTTTAAAAAAAATAATTTAATGTAATGTGATAATATGGAGAATCAAGTTTATAAAAAATTAAAAGAATTTAAAGAAAGACACCCATTAACAATTTCTTGGAGAATTAAACATCATGCTAAAGTAATTGAAACACATTTAAATCCAGGAGAAACAGTTACTTATGCATTTGCTGCTCAAAAAAATGATAGCCCTTATGATATTTTTATGACATATGCAGTAGTTTTAACAAACAAAAGAATTATTCTAGCTCAAAAAAGATTGATTTTTGGTTATTTTTATACAGCAATTACGCCAGATATGTTTAATGATATAACTTTAAAATCTGGTATTATTTGGGGAAAAGTTCTTATTGATACTGTAAAAGAATTAGTTGTACTTTCTAATATTGATAAAAAAGCATTAGGAGAAATTGAAACATATATTACAGAATATATGATGGAAGAAAAAAAGAAATATTCTAAAGAAGCATAATTTTGGTTATGCTTTTTTTGTTGAAAAAATTTTTTATATGGTCTATAATATTATTATAGGTAGGTGACTAGAGTGGGAAAGATTTTTAATTCACTTATAATTTTATTCGCACTATATTTCGGTTGTCAAATAGGCTTTAATTATTTAAGTAATGGACATTCTAAAAAATATGAAATAAATGATGGAAATTATTTAATTAAAGTAGAAGAAAATTTTAGAAGTAAACTTAAAAATGATGCAGATAATTATGAAATGACTTTTGATGTTTATGGTGACGAATTTAATTTCTTAGTATATGAAGATTTTAAAAAGACAGCAAACATAGTACAAGATGCAAAATATTATATAGATAAAGATTATTCATGCTTATTTGTAAAATATAAAGATAATAAAATTTTATCTGATGTTGTTTGTAAAAAAGAAGGAATTTATTATCCTGTAAACACATTAGAAAATCCATCAAACGATTTAATTAGCTTTTTAGTATCTTTATCTAGTTATGGATATAGTATGAAACAATATATGGAAAATAAAGATGAATCATATACTGTAGATGAAATCCAAGTTTCAAAAAGTAATTTTGACGACACACACTTAATAGGATTAACAATTGATAGATATTTTTATCGCATAACATTAAATGGAAAAAATGAATATGAAAAATTATATGCTGGTAACATAGAAAATGTTATTCAATATTATTATAATAATTATTATATTGCAGCTGATCATTCTACAACACCAATTAGAAATATCTTTATTTATGAAATCGTTAATGGAACAAAAGAAACATTAGCAGTTAATAATATTTCACCAAATTCATATTTTATAGGTCATAGACAAAATTTAGTTTATTTATATGACCCTGATAATCATATAGAATATGAAATTAATCCAATCGCAAATACAATCAATGAAATCGGTAACTCTAATACTGAAATTAAATATTTTAAAGATGGTGAATGGAAAGCTACTACATATGATGATTTTGAAGTAAATAACATAAGATTTGATAGTCCTTACAAATCAGATATAAATGATGCACGATTTGAACGAATTTATAAATTTGGAAAAGAATATGGTTTTTATTACATGATTAAAAAAGTAGATAATGAATATAATGTTTATAGAAGTTTCGTAACAGACAAAGATAAATTAACATTTTTATTTAAAACCGATGATCCAGATTCTTTAAGATTTGTACAAAATACAATTTATTATAAATATGGTCCAGCAATAAAATGTTATTCTGACAAAAAAGGTAATAGAACAATATTAACAAATAATATCTTTGATAGTTATGAATTTGATTATAATGTTGTTATTAAATAAAAAAAACAAGATTTTATTCTTGTTTTTTATTTTTTGTTTTCTTTATTTACATTTCTTATTTTTTTGAATAATTCCATTATTAATAAAACTGGAACAGCTAATAAGAATAGAATAAACATATCTTTAACTGGAACACTATATGTACTTAAGAATCTTGATAGAACAGGAACTTCCATAACTACTACTTGAAGTCCTATTGCTGATAAAATACTAAAGATAATAAATGGGTTAGATTTTAATGATACTTTAAATGCTGATTTATTTTCACTTCTACAATTTAAAACATGAATATTTTGCATGAATACCATTAAAGCCATTATATATCCACGAGCATGTTCAACTTCCATATGTGCAACATTAATTAAATAATACCATGTACCAAATACAATTACACCAATAGTACATCCAGAAATAGCTAATTCTTGTACTAATAATTTATCAAAAATAGATTCTTGCGTATTTCTTGGTTTAATTTTCATAATATCATCTGTTTCTTTTTCAAATGATAATGCTAAATCTTGTAAACCATCAGTTACAACATTTAACCATAATAATTGAATTGCTACTAAAGGCATTTCCATTTTAAATATAGTAGCAAGGATAAAGAATAATACTTCTGCAAAACCACATGATAGTAAGAAATAACTAATTTTTCTAATATTACTATAAGCATTTCTACCTTCTTTTATACCAGCTACAATTGATAAGAAATTATCATCAATTATAATCATAGATGCTGTTTCTTTAGCAACATCAGTACCACTACCCATAGCAATACCAATGTTAGCTGCTTTAATAGCAGGTGCATCATTTACACCATCACCAGTAACAGCAATAAATTCTTTTTGACGTTTATATGATTCAACAATCTCAAGTTTTTGAAGAGGTGTAACTCTTGTAAACACACGTTTTGAAGCTACAAATTTATCAAATGATTTTTCACCTTTTTTAAATGCATCCTCAACTTCTTCACTTGATGCAACTTCTTTATATAAACTAGCAATACCTAATTGTTTTGCTATTGAGAATGCAGTTAAAGGATGATCACCTGTAATCATAACAACTTTAATACCAGCTGTCTTACAATCATTTATAGATGCAATAGTTTCATTTCTAATTGGGTCTATAAATGCTACTAAACCAATGAAATTAAGTTTATCAATATCTTTTTCATCATATACTTCTTTTTCTTTGAAATTTTTAATTTCACCATCAGCAAGGGCAATAACACGATATCCATCACTTGCTAATTTTTCATTTTGTTCAATAATCATTTCTTTGTTTAATTTAACTTTTTTTCCATTAACAATCATATGACTTGATAATTCAAAAATTTTCTCTAACGAACCTTTTACAGTACAATTAACTTTACCATCTTTTTCATAAAAAACAGCAGAATATTTATTTTCAGATTCGTAAGGGATTGTTCCTAGAATTTTTTTTGTTTTTTCTTTATAACCAGCTTTACGTGCTAATGCAAGGAAAGCTACATCAATTGAATCACCAAATGCAATCCATTTTTTCTTTTTAAGTTCTAAATTAGCTTCATTATTTAAAAGTCCTAATTCACTAATATACTTAGCATCTTCAATTTTACTTTGATCTACAGGAATAATATCACCTTTATCATTATATCCTGTACCTGTTATATCAAACATATCATTATTAGGTAAAACAATTTTTTTAGCAGTTTGTTCATTAACTGTTAATGTACCAGTTTTATCACTTGCAATAACAGTACAACTTCCTAAACTTTCAACTGAGTTTAATTTTTTTACAATAACATTCTTTTTAGCCATTCTATTAGAACCTATTGTAAGAGCCATAGTAAGGGCTAATGGTAATCCTTCAGGCATTGCAGATACAGAAAGTGCAATAACTGATAAGAATATATCTTTTAAAGGATTATTATTTAAATATAAAAGTATTGCTATTATAATTGCTATTATAACAATTAAAACTGAAATTTGTTTTGAGAATTTTTCCATTCTAATTGTTAAAGGTGATTTAGCTTCTTCTGAATTAGAAACTTTATCAGCAATTTTACCAATTTCAGTATTACCAGCTGTTTCAACTACAATTGCAGTTCCACGTCCAGTAATAACACTTGTCCCAGCGTATAGCATATTTTTTCTTTCAGCAAGAATACAATCTTTATCAAATATATTTGCATTTTTAACAGAATTTATACTTTCACCTGTTAAAATTGCTTCATCAATTGTTAAATTTCTTGATTCAATAATTCTCATATCCGCTGAAATTTTATTACCTGGTTCAAGTAATACAATATCACCTATAACTAATTGATTTGATTCAATTTCAATTTCTTTATTGTTTCTTAACACTTTAACCTTAACCTTAATTAAGTTTTCAAGTGCTTCAGCACTTTTACCTGCTTTCCATTCTTGTACAGTACCTAAAATGGCATCTACAAGTACAATAAATAAAATGGCTATAGCATCAATAACTTCCCCAACAATAAATGAGAATATAATTGCTACTAATAAAAGCCAAATGATTGGATCATTAAATTCAGATAAAAATATTTTTAATGGTCCATCTTTTTTCTTTTTAGGTAGTTCATTTAAACCATATTTTTCTATTCTTTTTTTTGCTTCTTCATTAGAAAGTCCATTTAATGAACCCTTAACTTCATTTAAAATTTTCTCTATTTCTAACTTATACCATTCCATATCATCACCTATTATATATTTTATCTTTTATTTATGTTTTTGTCTAGTTATTTAGGAAAATTTTGTGATATACTTTTTATAGGAAGTGGTGCTATGAAAAGGGCTATCGTTTTATCTGGTGGCGGTTCAAAAGGAGCATATCAAATTGGTGTTTGGAAAGCTCTAAGAAAATTAAAAATTGATTATGATATTGTTACTGGTACATCAATTGGTTCTGTAAATGGAATCATGATGGTTCAAAAAGAATATCATAAAGCTGCTTTTTTATGGAAAAATATAGGTTTTGATGATATTTTTGATGTTACTTTCCCAAAAGATTGTAATTTGTTAGAAGTATATAAGAAATATGCCAAAGAATTTTTAAAAAATGGTGGCATGGAAACAAGTAAAATCTATGAATTTATAAATAATTCATATGATGAAAAGAAATTTTATAAATCACCAATTGATTATGGAATTATTACATATAATGTTTCTAAAATGGAACCTAAAGCAGTAACTAAAAAAAATAACAAAAAAAATTTAATAAAATATGTTTTAGCATCAAGTACATGTTTTCCTGCTTTTCAAATTACTCAAATTGATGATACTCATTTTGTTGATGGTGGATATTATGATAATTTACCAATTAATCTTGCTGTTGATTTAGGTGCTGATGAAATTATAGCAGTAGATTTAGGTGCAGTAGGGATAAAACAAAAACCAAATAATGAAAAAGTAAGTATAAAATATATTACTCCACGTAATGATTTAGGTTCATTTTTAGTATTTGATAAAAAATTATCAAGAAAAGCAATAAAATATGGTTATAATGATACTATGAAGGTTTACAAAAAGCTTGACGGCAATAAGTTTACTTACAAAAAAGGTAATCTTTTCGAAAATTATACACGTTATAATGTAAAGTTTGTTGCCAATATTAAAAAATTTTTAGCTACTAGAAGTCTTGATAAAACTATTATTGATGAAATAATTTATCCACAAAGTTTAAATAAATTTTTAAACACAAAAGATTATAAGTTTATTAGTGATACCATGAATAAAGTACTAGAATATGCTGGAGAACTACTTAAATTAGATGATTCTATTATATATTCAATAAATTATTATAATGTGTTATTAAAAAGAGAAATTGATAAATATCAAGCATTTAGTCGTTCATACATTAAAAAGATGATATTACATAAAAAAGGTCGTAAAACACATAATAGAAGAGCTATAGTTAAATATTTTTATGATGCTTTTAATAAACATAATGCAACAAAATTAGAAATAATAAGTTTAGCAATTATATTCCCTAAGGAATTTTTAACTGCAATATATATTTATACAATATAAATTTTATATTGTATTTTTTTTGGTTTAAAAGGATATTATAATTTTTTGTTGTATATTTAAGTATGGAAAATTATTATAATAACTTATTTATAAATGTTGATAAAAACATAAAACTAGACCACGATCAAATTAAAATTATAGAAGATGATTCTAATGTTCTGATGGTAATTGCCGGAGCAGGAGCAGGAAAAACAACCACTATGACTGCTAAAGTAAAATATTTAGTAGAAATAAAAAAAATAGCATGTAATGATATTTTAGTTATTTCTTATACTAATAAAGCTGTTAATGAATTAAAAGATTATATTAATGAAAAATTTGATTTAAATATTAAAATTTGTACATTCCATAAATTTGCATACGATATTATAAACGAATATAAAAACATAAAATTAATTAATAATAAAGAAAAAATAATTAAAAATATTATTAAAAATTATAATGATAAAGAAAATATAAAAAAATTATGGAATAAATATAAAAAAAGTGATGATTTTAACAAAAATATTTCATTCAATAATTATTTAGTTAATTTTTGTATGGAAAATCTCAATTTATTTAAAGCATATAATATAGATTTAGAAAATATTAAAATATCAAAATTCCGTGCAGAAATGAAATTATTAAAAATAGTTTTAATAGAATATAAAAATTATTGTAAAAAAAATAATGTTATGGATTTTGATGATCTTATTATAGATGCAACAAAATGTTTAAAAGAAAATAATAAAATAAACTATAAATATATTATTATTGATGAATATCAAGATATATCATTAATAAGGCTTAATTTAATAAAAGAAGCAGCTAATAAAGCTAAAATAATTGTAGTAGGAGATGATTGGCAGTCAATTTATTCTTTTTCTGGTTCTAATATTAATTTATTTTATAATTTTAGAAGTGAAATGGAAGCTAAAACATTATTTATTCAAAATACATATAGAAATAGTCAGACACTAATTAATATTGCAGGAGATTTTATTATGAAGGATGAATCTTTAATAAAAAAGAATTTAAAATCTTATAAAGAGATTATTAATCCTATTTTATTAGTTTACTATAAGAATTTCATAGATGATCTTGAAAAAATTATTAATAACATCATTGCTGAAGATGGAATAAATACCAAAATATTAATTTTAGGAAGATATAATGCTGATATCAATAAAATTAAATCATATAAATTTAAAATAAATAATTCTAAAATTACATATATATATAATAGAAAAATTAATATTACATTTTTAACTATTCATGCATCAAAAGGATTAGGCTTTGATAATGTAATAATTATTAATTTTGAGAAAGGTGAGTATGGATTCCCAAGTACTAAAAAAATAGATAAATTTAAAAAACATTATTTTAAATTTGATAAAAATATAAATGAAGAAAGACGTGTTTTCTATGTCGCCTTAACTAGAACTAAGAAAAAAGTATATTTATTGGTTAACAAGAAGAATGAATCATGTTTTATAAAAGAAATTAAAAAGGAGGTAAAACAATTAAAAATTTAATCGAGTATAATTATAATATTGTTATTGAAAACTATAAAATAAAAGATAATAAAGTATATTTTAACAATAATAATATTAATTATTACCTTCAAGAAATTGAATTAGATACAACAGATGAAGATATTTTTAGGTTATATGAATTTACAGTCCTACTTAGTTATTTTGGTGTATTCTGTCATCAAATCATGAAAAATAAATTCGGACACTTTATAACAGAATATAATAAAAAAAAATATGTGCTTTTAAAAATACTAAATTATAACAACAATAGTATTGATCTATCAATAATTAACAGTTTATCAACCAAAAATTTAAATTATTATTTTAATAAAGCAAATTGGTCTAAATTATGGTCTAATAAAATAGATTATCTAGAAACATTATTAAATGACAACAAAAATTCAAAAAAAACAATATATATAAATTATGATTATCCAATTGGCCTTGCTGAAATAGGAATAAATTTATATAAAAAATTAGAAATTAATGTTCCAAATAATATTGCTCATCACAGGATTTTTCATAATATGGAAATTAATGAGATAATGAATCCGTTTAATATTGTCATTGACTGTATAGAAAGAGATTATGCTGAATATTATAAAAATTTATTTTTTAAATCAAATAATTTAGACATAATAGAGTATATTAATAAATGTAATATAAAAATTTTAAAATTATTTTTTATTCGTTTATTATTTATTACACCTTTTTTTGATGAAGCATTTGAAGTCATATTAAAAGATAAGGACGAAAAAAATATATATAGATTTATTGATAAATTTGAAGCGTATGAATTAGAGATAAAAAAAATATATAATATTCTTAGAAAAACAAATCAAATAGAATATATTGAATTTTTGTCATAAAAAAAACGTCCTAGGACGTTTTAATTAACATTAACAACAGCTTTAACTGATGGAACTTCTTCTATAATTGCTGCTTCAATACTTTCTTTTAAAGTATAATCAAGCATAGCACAATGAGAACATGCTCCCATCATTTTTACATAAACAATATTATCTTCATACTTAACGAATTCAATATTTCCACCATCATTAATTAAAAATGGTCTTATTTTATTAATTATTTCAATAATTATTTCTTTTTCATTCATTTTTATCACCTGGATGTATTATAAAACAAAAAAATAATAAAGTAAACATTATTTAATTGTTAATAAAATGAATTTTTATGATATAATAACATTAGTGATTTAGAGGTGAATTTAATGTCATTATATAAAAAAGGACAAATCACAAAAGCTACAATATCTGGAATAGAAGATTATGGGGCATTTGTGACTTTAAATGATGGATATAGTGGATTAATTCATATTTCTGAAATTTCATATAATTTTGTAAAAAATATAAATAATTATTTCAAAATTGGAGATGTTATTTTTGTCGAAATCATCGATGTTGATAATATTGAAAAGAAATTGAAACTAAGTATTAAAAATATTACATATAATAAGAAAAAATGTTATATCAAAAAAAGAATAATAGAAACTCCTTCTGGGTTTAAGACATTGAATGAAATTTTACCTATATGGATTGAAAAAAAGTTAATATCTATTAAAAATGAACAAAAATAATTAAAAAATTAAAAAAATTTAAAAAAAATTAAAAAAATTTAAAAAAATCGTTGACAAGGCTTTTATTTAATGGTAATATTGTACTTGTCAACGAGGAAATATTGTTGATACAAATCAATTAAGATTTGGGCGATTAGCTCAGTTGGTTAGAGCACCTGCCTTACAAGCAGGGGGTCACAGGTTCGAGTCCTGTATCGCCCACCATGTGCCGGAATAGCTCAATTGGTAGAGCAACTGACTTGTAATCAGTAGGTTGTGGGTTCAAGTCCTATTTCCGGCACCATTTATTATGTTTAATCATTTATTAAGTAAATTGATTTGGAGGGATAGCGAAGTGGCCAAACGCGGCAGACTGTAAATCTGTTCCTTCGGGTTCGATGGTTCAAATCCATCTCCCTCCACCACTCTTATTTACCAAATTAATTGAGTTATGATTTGTATTGCCTCGTAGCCAAGCGGTAAGGCACCACACT
>CAJGDV010000027.1 GCA_904502155.1 uncultured Bacilli bacterium | reverse complement strand
TTCTAGATGATGCTGTATCCATTAACCCCACTGTTGAAACTGGTACTAATCCAGCTTGTGGCATATTTTCATCGCCAGATGCTGGCCAGTTATTTGTATTATCTTTATATGCGACTTGATTAACTTTATCACCACTAGGGCCTGCTGTTGTATTTATAACATTTTCCCTAGTAAGTGTTAAAGTTTCGCTCCATTCTGCACCATTTAACGATAATTCTAAGCTATCTGCTGCAGCAATTTCGATTTCAAATGGTGATACATTAACAGCTTGTAAACCAACAAACCATGCGTATGTTGAAGCTATTAATACTACAGCGCTTAAACTTGTAACCATAACAAGATTTTTAATTCTTCTGTTATGTCTTGCATTAGCGCGTGCTTTTCTTTTTGCTTTTGGCATAAAAACATCTCACTTTCTTTACTATTTTTCGACAAATTCTGAGTTAAAATGCATATGCATCTTAATTTCTCCGCCTAAGATATTGTCAGTACATTCTGGATCGCTTCCCTCTAACCAGAAAACTATTGTATATTTTATTTTATCTCCAGGCTTAAAGTTTTCGACATGGTCCATTTTCACTAGTGTGTCAGATTCAAATGGAATAGTATGTTTTTCAGGTTGTCCATTAGCTCCTACTTTTGCATATGTTTCATATTCGCCATTTTTATATACCCTTACACGTACTGCTTCATCTACATTTTTAATGACATCATCTATTACGATTTCAGACCAATAGTCAGAAACATCATCCCCCGTATTTTCGATATAAAAACTATACGCCACATAATTTTCTCCATTATGCGAACCATCGTACTTATCTATATCTTCTGGAAGCCATTTATAAGAAATATTGTCAAAATAATTTACTGAGTCGGCATATAATTCTGATCTGAATACTTTGTAATCAGGGTCATCATAAATAATAATTTTATTTTCCATATAGAGATTTCTATCTAATGTAATACTAAAATTACCATTGTTATAAACTAAACCTACTATGCAGTAAGATAAAACTAATATTAGAAGTATGACAAGTAAAGCGAGTTTAAGAAGTTTGCTGAGTTTTCTCTCCCTATTTCGTTTATTTGCCCGAATTCTAATATCGGATTTTGATTTAATTTCTTCTACATTATTATCCATTGTATCCCTACCTTTAAATTACACTATTGCCTTATCCTATTATTCTACAATACAATTTTATTGTAACATAATCTACATAAAAGTCAATACGGTTTAGTTTATATCATATGTATAACTGTAAAAAAAAAAATGTCAATTAATGACAAGTTTTTTTAATATTATATATATTTTAATTATTTTATTTTTTGTTTTATATCTTGATAACAAGGGATTTGATTTTTTATAGTTCTATTTTCATTTTTTATTAATGTGCTTAAATTTTTCTTATTATTAGTAAACATATTAATTCTTTTTTCATTGTTTTTTATTTCTTCTTTATATGAGCAAATGTCTTTGCATAACACCTCATAATTTGTATTTTTAATTAGTTTCTTAAGGTTTTTAGTTTTATTAGTATAAACTAATGCTTCTATCAATGAAAAGCATGTAAGACTAGTAAAAATTGAAATTGAAGCAAATGCTGTAGGATTTATTATAGCAATAAGTGTAGATAATAAAGTTGTTCCTACTGATAATAAAATTGTCTTAATTATACTTAGTTTTTTTTCAGTTTTAAAAATTTCTTCACTTTTATCAATTTGATTTTTAACTGTATTTAATTTATCTAATTTACAATTGTTTTTTCTAATATTACTTTTACACTCTTCTATTTTTTCGTCTAATATTTGAATTATGATATCTATATCGTTTAATTTTTCAAGTTTATTCATAATTTAATCCTTTCTAGGATACCATTTATAGCATCTTTTCTTGACTTATACTCGTTATATTTATATTTTTGTACATTTTTTTTAGACATAAAATGTACTGTCGTTGAAAGACATTGCATATCATATATGATAAATATATAAATGTCAATTTTATCAAGCCATAATTCATCTTTTACTATATTAGTCATTATTTTAATAGTATCAAAATCTTTACCATAAACTTGAACATAACTAGAAGCAATAATTTTATTTTTATAATTTAATTTTTTATATCCAGTAAAAGCAGCATCTCTTAGATTATTAAGTGGTGTTAAACAAAGTCCGTCTTTATAAATTTTTTCATAATCTAAATTATTATCTTTAATAATTTCAAGTGTTTTAGCAATATCTATTTTTCTTGTTTTACTTGAATTAAAAGAAGCTGTATCAACCATATTAGCTAAAACTATCAATTCTAAATCATTTTTATCAAAAATATCTGGATTTAAATCATAAATAATCATAGCAGTAGAAGAAGCATTTTTATTTATATAATATTCAGGTGTATTTTTTAAAATCTCGTTATGATGATCAATGATTCCAATTACATTAGGTGCAAAATTATTATTTGTATGATCAACTAAAAAAAACAGATTATCATTTTTGGTCAAATTTCGTCTGTATTTTTTCATGTCAATATTATATTTTTTTAATAATTCATATGTTTCAAAGTCTAAATATGGATCTGGAATCACAAATTCAGCGTCATAATTATAGTAGTTTAAAAGTTTCTTCATTAATATGCCACTAATAACAGCATCAACATCAGGATTTTTATGTCCTAAGATTGTAATTTTATCCATCCTATCACCTATTTTTATTATATCAAAAAAAAAGATAGATAACTATCTTTTATATTATGATTGTTGTTCACCCTTATTTTTGAATTGTAACACAATTGGTGTTCCTTCAAAATTAAATGATTCTCTTATTTTATTTTCTAAGTATCTTTCATATGAGAAATGAATTAATCCTTTACTATTTACTTGAATATTAAATGTTGGTGGACAAGTTGCAGCTTGATTTGCAAAATAAATTTTTAAACGTTTACCTTTGTATGTTGGTGGTAGGTTTAAATTATAAGCATCTGTTATAACATCATTTAAAACTGATGTTTTTACTTGTCTATTAGCATTTTCATATGCTTTTAATACTTCAGGCATTAATGTATGTATTCTTTTCTTTGTTTTAGCTGATAAGAATACAATTTTAGCATAAGGCATAAATTGGAAATTAGCTTTAATTTCATTTTTAAATTTTTTCATTTCTTCATCTTTGTTTTCAATAGTATCCCATTTGTTAACTACAATAACAACTGCTTTTCCAGCTTCAATAGCATATCCTGCAATGTGTTTATCATGTTCAATAATACCTTCACTAGCATCTATGACAATACAACATACATCTGATCTATCAATAGCTTTCATTGATCTTAATAAACTAAATTTTTCAACATTTTCCCAAATTTTTCCACGTTTTCTCATTCCAGCTGTATCTATTACTACATATTCTTCTCCGTGATAATTAAATGGCGTATCAACAGCATCTCTTGTTGTTCCTGCTACATTTGAAACAATAACTCTTTCTTCATTTAAAATAGCATTAACTAAACTACTTTTTCCTACATTTGGTCTACCAATAACTGAAAATTTGATTCTATTGTCTTCTTCTTCTTCCGTAAATTCATTAAAATCTTTAGTTATTTCATCTAGTAAATCTGTAATACCGATATTTTGTTCACCACTTACTGTTATAAAATTAGAAAAACCTAATTCATAGAAATCATAAATGTTTTCTTTAATTTGCTTACTATCACATTTATTAATTGCAACAATAACAGGTTTATTTGATTTCATTAATATATCTCTAACAGCAAAATCATTTGATGTTAATCCTTCTTTACCATCTAAAACTAATACTACAATATCAGCTTCTTCAATAGCAAGTTCAGCTTGAATTTTTATTTCATCATTAAAATGTTCGTCTCCTAGATCAATTCCTCCAGTATCTATTAAATGAAATTTATAATCTCTATATGATACTGAACCATAAATTCTATCTCTAGTAATACCTGGAGTATCTTCAATAATTGATATTTTTTTCCCTACTAATCTATTAAAAATAGTAGATTTACCAACATTTGGTCTACCAACTAGTGCTACTACTGGTTTTTTCATTATTATCACCTCTATTAAATTATATCATAAATTTAATGACTAGAGTATTATATCAAATAAGTTTTAAATGTCAATAATTTTACCTTTGTCTATATTTGTATATAAAATATTATTATTATCATTAATTTTATTATCTATTTTTTTATAAATTTTATTGTTATAAAATATATTGTTTTTTTCAATTTCATCTGTTTCAATATAAAAATTGGTATCATATTCTTCTATTTCTAAATTTATATTGTAAGAATAATAGTCAATAGCAGTTTTATTAATTTCCATGACAGTACCATAATTTAAATCTTTATATAAAGTTACATAAAAATAGCCATTATCAGTATCTAGGTCGTATAAATCATTTAACTTGCAAAATACTTTTTTTATATATTCTTCTAAATCATTATCATAAGATATGTATTCTTTAATTATATAGGCTATAAAATTATTATCGTCTATTATTTCTATTCTCATTTTATCACCTATTTATTGTATGAAAAAAGAACTTACATAGTTCTAGTTATTTTTTTCATTACTTCGTCTTTACCTTGTTTTGTAACATTAGAGAACATAATGAAGTCATCACCTACAACTAAGTCAAGTTCATTTAATATTTGATTTCGATGTTTTGTATGTTGAGTAATTCCTATTTTATCTGTTTTTGTTGCAATTATTGTAACTGGAATTTTATAATGTTTTAAAAAGTTATACATCATAATATCATCTTTTGTTGGCTTGTTTCTAAAATCAACAAGCATAAATACGTTTTTTAAATCTTTTCTATTTGTTAAATAGTCTTCCATCATTAAACCGAATTTTTTTTGTCTTTCTTTACTTAAATTAGCAAATCCATATCCTGGAGCATCAACTAAATAAAATTCATTATTTACTAGATAAAAATTTATTGTTTGAGTTTTTCCTGGATTTGAAGATGTTCTTGCAAAGTTTTTTCTATTAATAATTGTATTTATAAAACTACTTTTACCTACGTTTGATCTTCCAACTAATAAATATTCTGGTTTATTATCTGTAGGAAATTGACTACGTCTAACTGCGCTTATTGTCATATCTACTGATGTTATTTTCATAAAATCACCTTTTCTATTTTTCTTTTGGGACTATTAAAAAAAGTCCTCCTGCAATATATAAAAGTATTAAGTTAAAAACTATAGTTGGCAAATTATATATGTAACTATCTATAAAAAAATATAATAGAAATATTACAGGTGTTGATATTAGTATCCATTTTCCAAGTTTTTGTTTCATATTATCACCTATTTAAATTATAACATATTTTCTATCATTTTTTTTAATTCTTTTACTGCGTCTTCTTCTTTTACTTTTTTTATTATTTTACCTTTATTAAATAAAACTACCTCTCCTATGCCTCCAGCAATGCCCACATCAGCATGACTTGCTTCTCCTATACCATTTACACTACATCCCATTACTGCAACTGTAAGAGGCTTATTAAGCGTATCTACATATGGTTCTATTTCTTTAGCATATTTTATTAAATCTATTCTTGTTCTACCACAAGTAGGACAACTAATTAATTTCGCTTTATTTAGTAAATTACATGTTGATAATATCTCTTTAGCTACTTTAATTTCTAATGAAGGGTCATCTGTTAACGATACTCTTATTGTATTTCCAATTCCACAATTTAAAACTGTTCCAATACCTATACTAGATTTAACTGTACCAGCCATAAGTGTTCCAGCTTCTGTTACACCAACATGTAAAGGATAATTAAACTCTTTACTTGCTAATTTATAAGCTTCAATTGTCAAATTAGTATCTGAAGCTTTTAATGAAATACAAATATCATAAAATTCTAAATCTTCTAAAATTTTAACATGTCTTCTAGCACTTTCAATCATTGCTTTAGCAGTAACACCATATTGTTCTAAAATATCTTTTTCTAATGATCCACCATTTATTCCAATTCTTATTGGAATATTATTTTCTTTACATTTTTCTACTACTTTTTTAATCTTAGTAATTGAACCTATATTTCCAGGATTTATTCTTATTTTATCAATTCCTGAATTAATTGATTCAAGTGCTAATTTGTAATCGTAGTGAATATCAGCAACTAAAGGAATACTTACTCTTTTTTTAATTTCTTTAATTGCTTTAGCATCTTCTATATCTAATACTGCTAATCTAACAATTTCACATCCTAATTCTTCTAGTTTATTAATTTGTTTTACAGTATTATCTATATCTTTTGTTTTTGTATTTGTCATTGACTGTATTACTACGTGATTATTTCCTCCAATTAAAACATTTCCAACTTTAATTTGTTTTGTTTCACTTCTCATAAAATCAACCTCAATGCATATTATAACAAAAAAATAATGCTTTTTAGCATTATTCTTCATCATTTCTTAATTTTTTCATTTTTTCTTCTATTTCTTTTTTTCTTTTGTTATATGCTTTTTTATCTAATAAAAACTTGTTATGAACATATTTAATGATGGCACCTTCTTCAATATCATCTGGCATAGAATCTAAATTAAATTCATACATTTCTTCAGTTTTTAAATTTTGACATAATACAATGTTTTTCTCAATTCTATCTACTGCAAATTTCATATTAATTCTCCTAACCGTTTATACTTTCATCAATTTTTTTGACATCAAGTTTATTACCATCTGTTTTTATTATAATTGTTTTATCTAAATCTGTTCTATAAATTTCTGTGTTTTTAAGTTTATCAAGCGTTTTTTTACTTGGGTGTCCATATTTATTATCTTTACCAACTGATATAATAGAAATACTTGGATTAACCTTATTTAAAAATTCGTCTGTTGTACTATATTCAGAACCATGATGACCAACTTTTAAGACGTCAACTTTTATATTTTTATCAAGCATTTTTTCTTCTGATACATCAGTAGCATCACCTGTAAATAGGAAACTTTTATTTCCAAAAGTCATTTTTAAAACAATTGAAGTATTATTTAAATCTTTTGTATCAGTACCTAAATATATTGTTTCAAATTTAGCACTTCCTAAATTAAAAGTACTACCTATTTTAGGAACAGTATATTTTAAATTTTTATTTGCTAATGCATCTAAAACATTTTCAAATGTTTTTGTTGTTGTCATTGCATCAGGCATATAGTATTTTCCTACATTAAAACTATTAATTACCTCATCAATTCCACCAATATGATCTTCATGAGGATGAGTTCCTACAACAAAATCTAATGTTGTTATTCCTAAATTTTTAATATAATTGACGATATCATCGCCATCACTAGAATTACCTGCATCAATTAAACCGGCTTTATCCTCGGTTAATATCAAAATACTATCAGCTTGTCCTACATCTAAAAAATGTACTTCTAATGTTTCATTTAATACTTTTTCTATTTTTCCTTGATTTTTTTCTTCTTTGTTTGTTTCAATTGTTGTTTCTTCTAAATCACCACTTAAAAATGTATATAAAATTACAAATACAAAAACGATAATTGATGATAATGTTTTTTTAAATTTCTTCATATTAACCTACTTCCTTCTTTAATTATAGCATATAAAAAAGACTTATAAAAGTCTTTACATTTCTTCTAAAGCTTTATCAAGCTTTTTATCATATAAATATGATCTTATCATAAGAATAATAACTATAATTAAAACGATACCACCACATATAATACCTGGAACGATAAATTTATTTTTCTTTTTTACTACTTCTGTAACAAGTTTTTTAATATTTATAGTATAAACTCTTGTTTCACCATTTGTTGCAGTTACTTCAATTAAAATTTTATTATTATTATTTTTAATATTATTAGCACCTTTTATTTTATATTCTGCTTTTTCATCTTCTAATAATACATCAATATCTAATGAATTTATTGTATCTACTATTTCTAATTCATATGTTTCAGTATCTTTATCAAAATTTATTTTATGGTCTTTAATATAAATATTTTTTATATAATTATTGTTTGAAGTTTCTTCTTCTAAAATTATTTCACCTAATTCTGGTTTATTAAGTTCATAATTCATAACAACTTCTTTAATAGCCATATTTGCTTTTTTAATTGTTACAGTTTTAACTGCTTCATTAACAGATTTTATAATGTTTAAATCTTCTTCTAAATATTTATCTTTATTTATAGATGTATCAATTAAACCTATTGTTATATCTTTAATTTTGATATCAATATTTTTTTCTTCATTAGTTTTAATAAAAAAAGTTATTTCTTCTAAATAATTGTTGCAATAAAGCATATTATTAAAACATAAATTTTTATTGTCATGATTAATTATACTTTGAACATAATATTTATTATTTTCTTTATATAAAACTGAATCCCATAATCCACCTTTAATTTTTTCTATTATAATATCATTTTCATCAAATTCTACTTCATAATTAATAACCCATATACCTAATTTATTTTCTTCGTCATCAAATCCTTTGAAGTCAATATGAACATTCATGTTTAGTTGTGTTCCTGCTGTTGAAATACTACTTCCAATAATTTTTGTTTCTTTAATGTTTAAAGCTTTAACATTAAATGGTAATATAAGCATTATTATTAATAATATTATTTTTTTCATTTTATCACTCCCTACTTTTTTCAATTATATCATAATTTTATGCCCATTTTCGCAGTGTTCATAAAACTCATTAGCATTTAATTTTTTTGGTTCTTCGTATTCATAAATTGAAATTTTTTCATTTTTTCCAGTATATTTTATAAATTTATTTTTTATATCTTCTAAGGCTTCATTTAAAGAATCATATTCATGTAATCCTTGATATTTTTCCCATGATTTTTCTATCCATATAAATTTATCATTTAAATTTACAATTATAAAAGTATGATTAGGAAATTCCATTCCATCATTAGAAAATATAAAATAAGATTTAAAATTTAAATTTGTTTGTTTTAAATAATACCTTTCTAATTCAACAAAATCCCAGCAAACGCCGTATTTTGTTTTTTCTAATTCATTATTTATTTGTAATAAATATTTTTTGTAAAAATTATTATCCCAATTATCATAAGGGTATATATTTTCCCCATTATATAAATAACCATATTTAATATCTTTCATTTTATACATTATATCTTCTAACAAATTTATCACCTATTTAAATTATAACATATTAATTTTTATTTAAAAATGATATTATTGATATAGGTGGTATTTATGAGAAAAAAAGTTAATGTAATTTTGATAATAATATGTATTATGGGATTATTAATTTCTATTAAAGATGTTATTAAATGGTTAAATGAATCACAAAAAACTATTAAAATGACTAATGTCTTACAAGATTTAATTAAAACTAACGATATTGATACAAATATTGATTTTAAACAACTTAAAGAGATTAATCCAGATACTAAAGGTTGGCTTAAAGTTGATAAAACTAATATCGATTATCCCTTTGTTGGTACTAGTGATAATGAATTTTATTTAAGTAGATCTTTTGATAAATCTATAAATGATGCTGGATGGGTTTTTTTAGATTATCGTAATGATATTAATAATTTATCTAGAAATACAATTTTATATGCTCATGGTAGACTTGATGGAACTATGTTTGGCTCTTTACGTAAAGTGTTAAATTATTTTGATGAATATCAAATTACAATAGAGACTGAAAATGAGATATTGTATTTTGAAATTTTTAGTACTTATAAAATTCCAACTACAAATGACTATATTAAGGTTAATTTTAATTCAGATGACGATTTTATTAATTGGGCTAATATGATAAAAAATAGAAGTAAATATGATTATAAAGTGTCTATAACAAAAGATGATAAAATTTTAACATTATCAACATGTTATGATGAAAAAAATAAAATAGTTGTTCATTCTAAACTTATAAAAAAAGAATCAAAATGATTCTTTATTTTTTTTCTAAAAAGTTTATAGCCCATTCTAGTTCATAATCTTCACCATTAAATATTTTTAAAGCAGCCTCTTTTGAAAGAGGTATTTTGATATCTACTGGATTTCTACTTATTCTAGTATTATCAATATCTATATTAGGTTTTCCATCATTATCTAATATTAATCCTACAGGAAATGAAATATAAGCGTTATCAGGCATATATATATATCCACCTGTTTCTTGATTAATTCCGGCAGGATTAGTTATTCCAGCTACTTTCACATTATCTAGTCTTGATAAATATAATGATAACCCGTCTCCTGCAGAACCACATCTCATATTAGTTAAAACTAATATTTCTAAATTACTAAATTCTCCATCTGCTTTTATATATCGATCTTCTACTTTTTTTAGTTCTGTTCCTTTTTTCACCCCTAGTGAGAAAGCATACATTTTTTCTTTTGTAAATAAACTTGTCAGTGCTGTTGCAACTTCTTCATAGCCACCAGAATTATTTCTTATATCAATAACTAATTTTGTCATTCCTTGATCTTTTAATTCGCGCAATTTTTTTCTAAATTTCTCTCTTGCTGTAATATGGTCACCTGTTATATATGCTATTGTATCACTTATAAAATTTGTCTCTTCTGCTGTTACTCTTAAATATCCAATATTTTTGTTAATCATTTTATGCATATCTTCTTCATTTCTTGTATGATTAAGTAAACCAAACGAAGTAAGAGCTCTTGTTAAATTTTTTTCTATTTTATTTAATTTTATAGTTTTTTCATTATTATTAGAATCAATATAAGTTACTTCTACACTATCTTTACCATTACCTGATAAATAAAATGTTTTTTGAATTTTTTCATTCTCTAATATACCTTCACTAATTGGCAAATCAACTTTTTCTTTAGCTTCATTAATAGGAACGTCATTCCATTTTACAACTATATCTCCATTTTTGATTTCTAAATTATCTTCTACATTTATAGCAATAGTATTTCCATCATCTAATGTTATTAAAGATAATCCATAATCATTAAATTTTTTAATTTTATCAACTATATAATTAGTATCAGTATTATAAAAATCAAGTCCCATATGACCATCATAATGTTTTTTAACTAGTTTATCTAATGCTTCATAATATTTATTTTCTTCAATTAATTTTATTCCTTCATCTTTTAATTTTTTATAATTAATTTTTTTATGTTCTGATAAAATATAATTTTCTTCTAAATAATCACATAATGAAATATAAGCATCAAGTTTACTTTTGCGAGTATAATTTACTATTTTATTTGGATAAATAGATAAAATCAAACAAATAGCACATAAAAAATATATTATTATTTTAAATTTTATAAATGGATATATTGCTATTAAAATTGAAATAATATATATAGTTAAATAAAATGGTAAAATATTAAAAAAAGCTGATCCTGATGCATAAACTAGCATATGTATTATGGACATAATTAATGGTATAAAAAATAATTTTTTATTTTTTTTAAATTTTAATATAATTAAAATGAAATATAAAATATAGATTAAACAAAAGAAAAATATTGTTATATCTCCACTATTAAATAAATGTCTTACCATATTATTATCACCTATTATAATTATAACAAAAAAAGAGCTTTTTTTAGCTCTTTATCTAATAATTATATGATTAAAATATCTTTCTTGAAATTCTACTAAGGCATTTATAGCGTCATCACTATATTCTTTTCCTTCAGGTACAACAACTAATTTGTCATCATTATCATCAGTTCTTTGTATAACAGCTATACATTTACCAGTAAATTCTTTTACTGGTTCAAAAACACCTAATACATAACAATCTAATTCTTCGCCGTCTCCGCTTACTGTATTTGGTATAAATCCATAATTAACTGGATATATTGTATCTCTTTCAGGATGTTTTCCTCCAAATGGTCTATCAATTTCAACAGTTACTATTTTTCCAATATATTCTTTAGTATCCATAATACGCCTCCTTATTTGATATATAGTATATCATAATATTTTTAATTAAAAATTAAAATGTATTATTTTTGTCAGCATTTTCTATCACTACACCAATAAAAAAGAACTTTTTTTACTCAATAAATTAAATTTTTGGATTACTTTTCTTTTTTGAATTTTCTTATCTCACCATTGAAATCTAATTCTAAAGTTGTTTCTGTCGAATTAACTACTTTAATGTTCTTTATTGTTTCTTCAGTTTCTTCAAAGCAATCTAAAGTTATTTCTTTAGTATCATCATTATATGTGTAACTTTCACATAAGTCAGAATCATTTACTGGATTACCACAAGAACAATAATAAACAAATTTACCATTTGATTTAAATATAATTGTTTCTATATCATTTTCAGCATCTCTTGTCCAACTAGTATCAGTAAATAAATATTTACTATAATCTTTTTCTTGTGTTTTTTCTTTTGTATCACTACAAGCAGTTAAAAATAGCACTACTAACATTAAAAAAAGAATTTTTTTCATATATTTCCTCCTAACAAACAAATTACTATTTTATTTCAATTATATTATATCATATATTTCCGATTCATTTCTCTTCTTTTTTTGATTTATTTTTATTAGTCATTTCCGTTTTGTAAATATCAAAGACTCATTTCACTACAAAATTTAAAACCAAAAAAAAAACCACTCTTATCAAACAGTGATTTTCATTTATAAAACTTGACTTTCTAGACTATCTAGAGAGTTCAAGTGAAACTCTTATGGTGGAGATGAGGAGAATCGAACTCCTGTCCAAATATATCTCATCAGAAACATCTACAAGTTTAGTTAGTTATTTCTTTTTCCTGTAATTTTTGCTAACTAACAAACTATATTACAG
>CAJGDV010000026.1 GCA_904502155.1 uncultured Bacilli bacterium | reverse complement strand
TTTACTTTTACCAACTAAAAATAAACTATATATAGAAAATAATTTAGATAATCTTCAAAATAGGGAAGAAGCTTTTATAAAAAGAAAATAACACACAAATCGTGTGTTATTTTAAGTATTTAATTAAATCTTCATATATTTCTTTTGCTTTATTATATCCAGCATTATATCCACTAGTAAGTCTTTCTTTATTTTTATCAGTTCTTTTAATTCCTAAACTAGTATCTGGTTGAATAATAAAAATATTTCCTTTTTTCTCTTCTTCATATAGATAATCAAGTGTTTCATTATATACTTTATGTCTAATACGAGCAGCATTAACAATATCAGGATAATCTTTATATTTATATTTCATTGGCTTATAAAGATTGTTTTGTTTTTTTCGATAATCTTTAGGTTGCGTCATAACAACAACAACTTTATTACATCCTGAATTAATTGCTTCTTTAACAGGTATTGAATCACTAAGTCCACCATCTAAATAATAGTTATTATCTATATTAATCATTGTAGATAATAAAGGAAGCGATGAAGAAGCCTTCAAATAGTGCATATCTTTTTTAAAATCAGTAATTTTAAAATATGTTGGTTTTCCCGTTAAACAATTAGTTGCAACACAATTAAATTCCACTTTACTTTTTTTAAAATAATCATTGTCTAGTGGATCTAATTGGAATGGAATTTTATCAAAAAGCATACTATGTCCAAAAATATTACCAGTTTTAATTAAACTATATATACTACAATAATCTTTATTATTTAAATATTTTAAAGATACTTCAAATCCTTTTTTAGGTTGATTCGATAAAAATCTTGTCGCATTCAATGCTCCTGCAGAAACACCAATAACATATTCAAACTTAATATTTTTTTCTAAAAGGTAGTCAAGAACACCACATGTAAAGACACCACGCATTCCACCGCCTTCTAAAACTAATCCTTTTTTCATAATATCACCATAAATAATTATACTATATTTTTTATATTTATGTTATAATTTAATTATGCAAGTGTGGTGGAATTGGTAGACACGCAGGCTTGAGGGGCTTGTGATTTCATATCGTGTGGGTTCAAGTCCCATCTCTTGCACCATAATATAAAAAAAAGTCATTTAGATGACTTTTTCTTTTTCTTATTTTTTTTCGTAAATAATAATAATGAATAAGCATTAAGTAATATGTAATTCCATAAAATAAATGATGTGTAATAATTAAACTGAATATATGGAACAATAAGTTTATCATTATAAATAATAGATATAAAAATTACAGAGAATAAAAATATTAAATATAAAATTGGGAAAGCTAATGAATCAGCTTTAAATTTACGTTTTTTTAATAATAATGTACTATATAAAATTACAAGAACTGTATTAATAGAAAGTAATACAACATTTATTATTGAAAAAATTCCTTCGTCAAAAATAGATGCTAGGGAAGCTGATATAAAAGTACAAGATGCTGTTAATAGAAAACATATATAATAAATAATATTATATTTATGATTTTTCAATTTCATTAATTAACGCCTCCTTCTTTTTGGATTTGAATTAAATGACCAATTATCTCTACTTGTGATGATTTACTAATTTGATATTCAATATTATGCATTAAAGGTTCAACCATTTGACGAGTAAGAACGTCTTTTAAACCAATTTCATATTGAAAGAAATATTTTTGAAATATTTCATCAGTTGGAATTTCTGATGATAAAAATTCCATTCTTAAATTATGATAATCAATAGTTTCATCACTTAATTTACATCCATTTTTAGCATCGTTATAAAATGAAAGGAAATTATTTTTTAAATGATAATTATACATATCTTTTAAATTAACTTTACCATTATAAGAAGTTTCCTCATAATAAGTAATCATTTTGTCAATGATATCAGTACATTCATTTCTTGGTATAGTTTTTAGCTCTCTTTTGTAATTTTCAACTTTAGATATATTTTCTTCAGAATCTTTTAATTCAATAGAATGAACTGAAACTGCAAAATTTACAATCATTCCAAAAATTACTAAAACTGAATAAAATATAGAAAAATAAAATAAATATGATTTGATTTTTTCTTTCACTTACATTCCTCCTATGATAATATTATATCATAAAATTTAGCAAATATAATATTATTAATTATGATTGATGAAAAATTAAAACAACTTCAAATTGAAGATTTTATATGGGTTATTTATATAGGTATTATTTTTTTAAGTTGGTATGCTAATGATTTAGAAAGAAAATATTTTATTTTTAATGATACAAATAGTAAAGAAGAATACCGAAAAATAATGATTTTAATTTTTTTAATTTTAATTATGGTATATGGATATTTTTTATTTGATTCATATAAAAGTTTACAATCGGTTGATAATATGGAAACACAAAAACTTAACTATATTTCTTTTATTGCATCTTTATTAATTTTTATAAGTGGTCTTTTATTATTGTATATAGCCTATAAAGATAGGGATTTAAATGTTGAAATTGCTTTTAATTAGTTTTTTTTCTTACAAAAAAAATATTTTTTTGATATAATATTAAAACAAACGGGAAATCCCAGTAAATAAAGGGAGTAGTGAACATATGGACAAAACTTTAAAAGAACTGAATTTAGAAAAAAGTACTATTGAAATTCTAAATGAAAATAATATTTTTAATATTAAAGAATTGTGGTGCCAAAATAAAACTGGATTAAAACAAATTGGATGTACACCAAATCAAATTAAAGAAATTATTATATCATTACAATTAAATGGTTTAGATCTAAATAAAAAGAAATACTAGTATTTATACTAGTTTTTTTGTTATAATGTTTTATAGAAATAGAGGTATAATATGAAAAAGAAAACATTATTTATTTTAGCAGGAATTTTAATTATATTAGATTTACTTGGTAAATTATTTTTTATAGGCTATAACATGAATATGCTTTATATTGCTGTTATTATATTTGCATTATCAAATTTTAAAAGAAATGTTAAAGGGTTCAGTGCGATTTTATTAATAGCCATAATATTTATGGGAATTAATATTACAAGTAAAACATATTTAAAAATTGATTCTTATAAGTTAGAAGTTCCAAAATTTACTTATAAATATAAAAAAGGTTATAAGTCATTATTACCAATAAAAGCAACATATAATAATATAATGAAAATAACATCAAAATTTGAACCATTAGATTGTTGTTTAAATTCTTTTTATGATAAAAAGAATGATATGACAATTAAAACTTATTCTGTTAATAAAGATAACATTATAACTATTGAAGTTAATAAAGGTAATTTATGTACCAATATAAAAGATAAAAAATATAAACATTTTAAAGAAATAGAAGATTTAGAATATCAAAGTATAGAAGACTTTAAGGAAAATGGTTATTATATTTATACTGATAATGGTATTTTTAATGAAAGTGAATTTACAAATTTCAAAAAGAATGTTGAAAATAATAAAAGTGACTTTATTAGAATGATTACATATAATGATAATAAAAGATATTTAGTTTTTGATATAAAATATGAAAATGATATGTTCCAAATAAGATTTACAAACAAATTTAATGATGATTTTGAAAAAGTATTGTTAACAAGAGAGTTAATGGACTTAGATTTAGAAAATAATACTATTATTTTTAATGAAAATGATACTGATTTTTTATGTGCAAAACACAATTAATTTATTAAAATATATATCTTTTTAGCTTTTGTTATGCTATAATTATTTTAGAATAGTAGGTGAGTGAGATATGGAAAATGTATTTGAAAATAGTATATTACTAATTGGTCCACCAAATGTAGGTAAGTCGAGCATTAGTAGAATTTTAAGCGAAAAAACAAGTCTACCTACTATATCTCTAGATAATAGTCGTGATAAATACTATAAAGAACTAGGATACGATAGAAATTATGCTAATAAATTAAAAATGGAAGAAGGAATTTTAGCAAGATATAAATATTGGAAACAATTTGAAGCACACCACATAGCAAATTATTTACCAATTATTGATAAAGAAGCTATTATAAGATTTGAGGCAAGTCAAACCGTATATGAAGATCCAGAACTATTTTTAAAAGTATCAAATAGTATTAAAAAATTTGAAAATATTATTTTAATACTACCTGATATTGATTTACATGAATCATGGAAAATTGTTAATAGAATTGGTAAGGTTCCTACTGGTTCAGATTTGTCAAAATTAAATTGGCATTTAATAAGTAGTCCTTGTAATTCAGCTTTAGCGACATATACTACATGCATTGGTGGAAGAAAATACGAAGATGTAGCAGATGAAATAATTAATCATATAAATGAGAAAAAGAAGGCTAAAAGATAGTCTTTTTTTTTGAATTTGACTAAACTAATTTTTAGTAGTATCATAACCAGGGTTATCTTAAAGGGGGCATTATCTATGAAATTAGAAGATTTTGAAAAAGATTATAAAAACACTAAAAAACCAATTGAAAATATAACACTTTATAATATTAAAACATTTTTTAAAAGACAAAAATTATCATTTAAATTATATAAAAAAATATTTGGACCTGTTGTCATAACAAGTATGATTTCATTACCAACTTTTAAAGTAATGAATTTAGGAGCACCATTTGAATTAGATGAACATAAAATCTATAATTATAAAATTCAATCTATAAATAACGATATAGTAGGATATGAATATATTGATATTAAACAAAAAACATTTATAAAATTAGTTAATGAATGGGAACCATATGAAGATATTTATGTAAGAGAAATTGAATATTATGAATTAGATGATATTAATAAATTTAATAATTTAAATGATTTAAAAAAAATTAAAACTGAAAAAGAATTTGCATCTAACCCTGATTCTAAAGATGGATCTTATGATATATTATTTTACGATAGAATAAATGACCAATATAATGTAATCTCAGAATCACAAAGCAAAAACTATATCGTATCAGGTTTATACCTTACTTTAGTTGTGTTATCATTAATGTATGGTGTAGAAAAATTTATAGAAGATGATTCAAATTATGAATTAAATGAATTATACCCATATATAAATTTTGATACAAAAAAAACTTTAGAAAAACAATTAAAGAAAAAAGAAGAAAATCTAAAATTTCTAAAAGGTGATAACGATGAAATTAAAAGAACTAAATAAAAATGATTTAATGGATTTATTAAATTATATTAATGACATGAAAATAGATTTTCGAGATGAATTAGATTTACCAAAAAATTTAACTTTTGGTTTAGAAATAGAATTTGAGAACGCTCTTTTTTATGATATAGAACCACAAGTAATTGAATTAGATGGTTGGAAATTAAAAGATGACTTATCTGTTACTGTAGGAAGAAGTTTTAACAAAGAAGGAGGAGAAATTACATCTCCAATTTTAATTGATAAAAAAGAGTACTGGAATGATTTAAAACAAATATGTACAGATCTAAAGTTAAATAATGCTGAAGCTACTGAAAGATGTGGAGGACATATTCATATTGGTAGTCAGGTATTAAAAGATGATGTTAATTGTTATAAAAACTTTTTAAAGTTATGGTATGTATATGAAGAAATAATGTATAGATTTTCAACAGGTGAAGATACAAAAATAAGAAGAGCAGCTAAACAATATGCTAAATCATTAAGACCATATATGGATAATCAAAAATGGAAAATATCAACAATGCATAATGAAGATGAATTAAGATTAGTATTATTACGTTTTACATCTGATAGATATAAAGCAGTAAATTTTTCTAATACAAAATATATAAAACATAAAAACTTTGACACAATCGAATTTAGATGTCCTAATGGAACTATTGAAGAAGTAATTTGGCAAAATAATGTTAACACTTTTATGAATTTTGCTAATTATGCTGCAAGCAATAATTTTGATAAAGAATTTATTGATCATCAATTTAAATGTGATGAAGAAAGAAATATAAAATATTTTTATTTTATGGATATAAAAAAAGCTCTAGAATTAGCAGACTTAATTTTTGAAAAAGACTTAGATAAATTTTACTTTTTAAGACAATACTTTAAAGACTTTGATTTAAAGGATAATGAAAAGAAATTTATTAAATAAGTCTTTTTTTTTTGGTATAATGATAATGGAGGGATAAAATGTTAGAATTAAAAAACTATACAAAATCGTATGTTAAAGGAAAAACGATAGTTGATAATTTATCTTTGAAAGTTGAAAAAGGGGATATTTATGCTTTTGTTGGACACAATGGAGCAGGAAAAACAACTACTATTAAATCAATTGTTGGTATATTAGAATTCGACAAAGGAGATATTCTAATTGATAATAAATCAATTAAGAAAAACGAGATTGAATGTAAAATGAAAATGGCATATATACCAGATAATCCTGATTTATATGAACATTTAAAAGGTATTAGTTATTTAAATTTTATTGCTGATATTTATAAAGTTTCAAAAGAAAAAAGAGAAGAACTAATAAAGAAATATGCTGAAAAATTTGAATTAACTAAAAATCTTGGGGATCCTATTTCAAGTTATTCACATGGTATGAAACAGAAATTAGCAATAATAAGCGCTTTAATCCACGAACCTAAATTATTAATACTAGATGAACCATTTGTAGGATTAGATCCTAAAGCAAGTCATACATTAAAAGAAATAATGAAAGAAATGGTAAAAGAAGGAACTGCTATATTCTTTTCAACACATGTTTTAGAAGTAGCAGAAAAATTATGTAACAAAATTGCTATCATAAAAGAAGGAAAAATAATTGTAGAAGGAAAAATGAAAGATATTATCAAAGATAAATCTCTTGAGGATATTTTCATGGAGCTAGTTGATGAAAAGTCTAATTAAAATAAATTTATTATTATTTTTTGATATTCATAAACTATTTAATGCCAAAACTAAAGAAGAGTTTGCAAAAAATCTGATTAAGATGCTTTCTTTTCTTGCATGTTTTGTAGTCCTTGGTGTTTCAGTTTATTATTATTTTGATTTTATATTTGAAGGCTATCTAACTCTTAAAATTCCATATATAATATTAGCCCAAAGTTTTGCTATTGTAAGTAGCATGTTGCTCCTTACAAACATTTATAAAATTAATGGTTTATTATTTAATAATAAAGATTATAACTTAGTATTAAGTTTACCAGTTAAACGGATAACATATATTATTAGTAAATTAATTTCATTATATTTATCAAATATTATTTATAGTTTACTAATTATGATTCCACCTTTAATTTTATATATTAAAAATGTTAATGTGGATGCAATTTTCTATATATTATATTTTATATCATTTTTTATAATACCACTTATTCCTATAGTAATTGCAACTATAATTGGAACAATAATTTCGTCTATATCAAGTAAATTTAAATTTAAAAATTTAATTAATATATTACTTACCATAGCACTTTTTACATTAATATTATTTATTAGTATGAAATTAGAAACAATGCCTAAAATAGATATTGCAAACATGGGTAAAAGTATAATTGATATTTTTAATAATATTTATCCACTAACTAATTTATATGTTAATATTATAAAAGATTATAATATACAGTCACTTTTTATTTTTATTATTATTCCGTTATTAATATTTATAATTTATATTTTTATAATTAATAGATTTTATACAAGAATAAATAATAATTTAGAAAAAGAATATACAAATAAAAAATATAAACTAATAATAAAAAAAGGAAATACTCCTTTAGTAGCACTATATAAAAAAGAAATTGCAAGATATTTTAGTTCATCAAACTATGTTATGAACACAATGATAGGATCAATAATGCTTATTATTTCTATTATAATATATATATTTGTTGGAAAAGATAAATTAGATATAATGCTTGGCATAAAAGGATTTTCACAAGCAATTTCTGATTATACTCCAATTGTGCTTGGATGTTTTATGTTATTAACATGTACTACACATCCTTCTATATCGTTAGAAGGAAAACAAGCTTGGATTATGAAAACCATTCCGGTTTCTCCAATAAAAATATTTTTAAGTAAAATTATGGTTAATCTTACTATATCAATTCCATTTTTAATACTAGCAGCAATATTACTTAAAATATATTTAAAATTAAGCATTAATACATTTATATTAATGCTAGTAATTCCAATATTATATAGTACATTTATTTCAATGTTTGGTGTAATAATAAATATGTGTTTTGTTAATTTTGAATGGAAAAATGAAATAACTATTATTAAACAATCATTACCTGCTTTTATAAGTATATTATTTCCAATGTTGCTTGCTGTTTTACCATTTGTAATTGAACATAATTTAAGTATTTCACAGTTAAATATTTTGATAATTATTATTGCTATATTATTAAATATTATTTGTTTTATCATTTTAAATACTATATCTAAAAAACAATTTCAAAAATTAAATTGTTAAACTTAATTAAAATTAATGTTTTATCATTTTTTGATTTACATAAATTAATAAATGCTAAAACAAAATTAGAATTTATAAAAGCTTTAATAAGAACAATATTACTTTTGTCATTATTAAGCTTATTTTCTTATAGTATTTATATGATTATAAAACCAACAATTAATGATTATAAAACAGCAGAATTAATGTATATTATTTTAGCGCAATATATGGCAATAACAAGTAGTTTTTTAATAGGATCAAATATTCAAAAAATAGACGATTTATTATTTAAGTTTAAAGATTATGATTTACTAATATCGTTACCATTATCTAAAAACAAAGTATTAAACTCAAAACTAATAACAGTATATATTTTTAATTTAATATATACTATTACCTTTATGATTTCACCATATATTATATATATTAATAATGTTGATGTTGATATATTATTTCATATTCTCTTTTTTATAACATTATTAATTATCCCAATTGTTCCAATTATTGTAGCAACACTCTTTGGGATTCTATTTTCTTATTTAAATACATTTTATAAAGAAAATAAAGGATTAAATTTACTATTAACATTATTAATGTTTTTAATTATTTTAACAATATCATTTAATGTTATAAATCTTAATAACGATGTTGAAACAGGGATGGAACTAGTTAAAGTATTTAACTATATTTATCCACTTACAAGTACATATATTGATATTATTGAAAATAGAAGTATAATCGCATTAATAATATTTATAATTGTCCCATTCTTACTATTTGGCGTTTATACATATATTATTAATAAATATCATAGCTATCTTTATAGCAAAATCAATTATAAAAGATTAGATAACAATTTTGAATATGGTAAATTTAAAAAACATGGACAACTTATAAGTTTTTATAAAAAAGAATTAAGTTTTTTTCTTTCATCAAATTTATATGTTATGAATACAATGGTTGGATCTATTTTACTTACTATATTAGTTTTTGTTTATTGCTTTATAGGTAAAAAATATTTAGATATCAATTTAGGTGAAAATAATTTACTAACAATAATGACACATTTTTCACCAATATTAATAGGTTCATTTTGTTTATTAAACTGTTCTACAGCAGCTAGTATATCGCTTGAGGGAAATTATATAAACATCTTAAAATCGTTACCTATAAAACCATTTAAAATTATTTTCGCTAAAATAATGGTTAACTTAACAATACTAATTCCAGCAATATTAATTAATTCAACACTTATGCTTATTTATACTGATGCACATTGGTATTTTGTATTTTATAGTCCTTTAGTATATGCATTATTTATTTCTATGCTAGGAATAATATTAAATTTAAAACATCCACGCTTTAATTTTAAAAGTGAAGTAAATGTTATAAAACAATCGGTAGCTGCTTTAGAAACATTAATTATAGGTGTATTTCTTGCAGTACTTCCTTTTTCACAAGAAATTATAATGCATGATTTATTATTTTGCTTTGTATATACTAAATTTGTTGAATTTTTAAATATAATCTTATTTTTATATTTAATATTTAATGGGAAAAAATTATATCGAAAAATTATAGAAAAATAGAGATTTCTCTATTTTTTTAATTTATTATTTGCTATAATATTGAATTACAAGAAAAGAGGAATATATATGGAACAATATATTAAATTAACAACAGCCCTTAGATTATTTAAAGAATACGGCATTCATAATGTAATTGATATGGAATTAAATAGTTATGGAAATGTTGAATTTGAATGTGCTTTTAGTAGCCACGAAAATTTATTTTATGATGTTAAGGGTGTAATTATTAATAATGCTATAATTGAAAAAACAATTATAACAGATGAAAATGGCAATAATATTTATCAAATGAGAATTATACAAAACACACAAAACATGAGTATCAACTATGATACTTTAGAACAATTAGAACATAAATTTAATAACATTAAAAAAAATCGTACGAAATTAAGTTTAGAAAAAACAAAAATAAAAAAAATTACACTTCGATAAGGGTGTTTTTTTTTATATATTTTTGATATAATTTATTTAGGGTGGAGTATGAAAAAGAATTTTAATGAATTAAATAAAATAGAAAAAAAGATTGCCATAAGAAAATATACAAATCCTCGTAGTACTTTTGTTTTTCCAATATTTATTAGTTTAATTATTATTGGATATTATTTATATGAATTTGTTTCTAATTTATTTATTATTCCTTTAATAATTTGTTCTTTATTAGTTTTTATTTTTAAAAACAAAAAAATTGAAAAGGAATTAGTAAATAAAGAAATTGAACTTACTAAAGAAGATTTTATAAAGTATGGTTATAGTTTTGAATTAGAAAAGAAGAAGGAAAATGTTAGTAAAAAAGAAAAAGTGGGAAAAAATAACAAAAAAAGAAAAAAATCAAATAATAAATAATTACTTATATACAAATTCTGAAGAACAAAAATTTTTAATTATAGCAACAATAATATGCTTAATATTAATTTATTTTAATACCTATATGATTATATTACATTTTTTATTTTTAATATATTTTTATTATAAATTAATAAATAAAGCACAGATTTGGTATAAAAAAAATGATTTAATAAAAATTAATTTTAAACATAAAAAATCTTACAAGCAATTAAATGAAAATGAGAAAAAAGAAGTTCAAAAAGCATATAAATTAGCTAAAACAACTACAATAATAGATGATACTATAATATATTTATTATTTTCTTATTCATTAGTATTTTTCTTAAAAGGAATAATAAGTGCTAAAGTTTTATTGGTTATCTTTATTTTTGTTGATATATTCTTATTATACGACCTTAAATGTAAAACAAAATGGTATGAAAAAATGATAAAGAATAGGTGATGACATGAAGGAAAAAACAATATTAGATATTAACAAAGTATTTTTTGAAAGAAAATTAGAAGGACTTAATGCTGAAAAAGAAAAAGATTTAGAATTAAAAAAATATGTTTATAATGATAGAGTTACATTAGAAACTGATGGTGAAACAGCAAAATTAAGTGGTGGAGAATACCTAATAGAATTTGAAAAATTTAATGATTTACATCAATTATTTCAAATGGCTAATTTTAAACCTAATAAATCAAGAGAATATAGAAGAACAATATATACTTTAAATAATTGTAAATTATATATTGAATCATGGCCATTGATACCAACAATGGTAAAAGTTATAGCCCCATCTAATGATGAACTAGAGGAAATATTTAAATTACTAAATATGGCTAATAAAACAACTACATATAATATAAATAATATATATGAAGAAATATATGGTATAGAAGTATCAGAGATAGATAATCTTAGATTTTAATCTCTCCTGTAATTTTTAATAAGGGAGGATGTTATGCAAATATATTGGATCAACAGGAATGAAATCAAATTAATATTAGATGATAAAACAGAAATACTAACGCCTGATCAATTAATTATTAAATATGGAGAAAATGAAAAAATTATGTCGCAAATAAGAGATTTATTAAAAAATCCTAAAGATGATTTTTTATGTATTTATGACAAAATTTTAACTGAATCAGCATATGATGAAAAATATGCAACACGAGAAAAAATATCAGATGGTAAAATGAGGTTAGACGCATATGAAATAATGATTAAAAACATTATGAGAACTAAAAAAGACAAAAAAGGCATTTGTCAAACATATGCAATGAGATTACAAGATGAATTAGATAACCTTAATATTGAAAACTATTTATTAGTTAGTCAAGAAAACGATTATTATCACTATGCTAATTTAATGATAGTTAAAAATAAAATGCTTGTAGCTGATATAGCACAAGATTTAATTGAAAAAGAAATAATAAAAGATCAAGATGAAGAAATAATTATAAGACCAAAAAAATACGCTATACCATTAAATAATTATTTAGAAAATAACGAAGTAACATACGTTCAAGAAAGAATTAAAGATAACGGAAAAAAACTTTCTGATTTATATTTACAACCAATCAAAAGTTTTGTAATTAACTATACATTAAAACATGAAGATTTTAATTTAAATTAAGGAGGGGTAGAATGACAAAGTTTCAACTTGTTGGAGCAATATTTCTTTTTGTAATAGGTATTTATGCTTTAGTATTAGGAATTAAATTTTTATTATCAAGAGGTTCAAAATCAGAAGCAGATATTGTTAAACAATCAAAAGAAAGAATGCAAGCTAAAAAAAATGGTGCTAAATAAACATCATTTTTTATTTTTAAGGAGGGTATATGAAAGAATTAATTAGTAATGAAGAAATTAATGCAAGACTAAAAGAATTAGGAGCTAAAATATCTAATGATTATAAAAATAAAGAATTCACAATGGTAGTTGTTTTAAAAGGTGCTTTTATAACTGCTGCTAATTTAGCACTTAATATTAATGGAAATATGAACATAGAATTTACTAGAGTATCTAGTTATAAAAATGCTACTGAATCATCTGGTAATATTGAAGTTAAATTAGATATTGCTAAAGATTTAACTGGTAAAAACATTTTA
>CAJGDV010000025.1 GCA_904502155.1 uncultured Bacilli bacterium | reverse complement strand
TTTGAAAAGCCATGGAATGGTTATAAATATTATATGGCATATACACCATATACAGATTGTGATGATATTTATGAAAATCCCCATATTATGGTTAGTAATGATATGGTTAACTGGAAGGAAAAAGAAGGATTTAAAAATCCCCTAGAAGCAGTACCAGAAAATCATCAAAATTTTAAAGTTTATAATTCTGATACCCATCTAGTATATAATAATGATACTGATGAATTAGAATGCTGGTGGCGTTATGTTGATGATGTTAATGATCAAGTTATTATCAAAAGAAAAACAACAAAAGACGGAAGTAACTGGAGTGAAAGTGAAAATGTTTATGTAGCCAAAAGAAGTAAAAAAGATATATTAAGTCCATCAGTTTTATATGAGGATGGTATGTATACAATGTATGGTGTTGGAAGAGGATTTAAAGTTATTAAAATTACATCAAACGATTTAAAAACATGGAGTAAGGAAGAACTTTATGAAATTCCATATGAAAATAAAGAATTAAAAACATGGCATATAGATGTTATAAATAATAATGGAAAATTAGAATTTATCGCATGTGCATTCATTGATTCTAAAAAGACAATGGATTTATATTATACAGAACTAAAAGATGGAAAATTTACAAAACCAAAACTAGTCCTTACAGCCTCAAACAAAATCTTAAATTGGGACGATTTAGGTATATATAGAAGTTCCCTTGTATATGAAAATGGTAACTATTATATATATTATAGTGCAAACTCAAAAAGACATACTCAAGGTATAGGACTTATCAAGGTAAAAGAAAAGGTGTTAGGAAACTAACGCCTTTTTAGATATAAATTATTTAATAATTACATATATTATGGTATAATTAGATAGGTGATAAAATGAGAGTAATTATAAGTGCTGGAGGTACAGGTGGACATATTTATCCAGCGATAGCTATTATTAATAAGATTAAAGAAATGGAACCAAATAGTGAATTTCTATATATAGGTACTCATAATAGAATGGAAAAAGATATTGTACCAAACTTTGGTATACCATTTAAAAGTATTGAAATTTATGGTTTAAATAGAAAAGAACTTTTAAAAAATGTCAAAGTTATTAAATGTTTATTAGGAAGTTTTAAAGAATGTAAAAAAATTATTAAAGAATTTAATCCTGATGTTGTAATAGGAGTAGGTGGATATGTAACTGCACCAGTAATTTATACTGCTAAAAAATTAGGATATAAAACTTTTATTCACGAACAAAATAGCGTAAGCGGAGCTAGTAATAAATTTTTAGTTCGATATAGCGATTTAATTGGTGTTTCATTTAAATCTTCATTAAAAGATTTTCCAAAAGATAAAGTTATTTTTACGGGAAATCCAGTAAGTGAAAATGCTCTTAAAGCACCAATCGCAAAGAAAAAAGATTATAAATTAAGTGAAAATAAAAAACTAGTTTTAATTGTAATGGGATCATTAGGTTCTAGTAAAATAAATGATTTCTTTGTTAAAACTTTAAATAAATTTAAAGACAAAAATTATGAAATTATGTTTGTTACTGGTAAAGATATGTATGAAGAAGTAAATAAAAATAAATTCCCAAAAAATGTTTTTGTCGTACCTTATGTTAATGAACTAGCAAGTTTATTAAAAAGAACCGATTTAATTATTAGTAGAGCAGGAGCAAGTACACTTGCTGAAATCATTTCACTTGGTATACCATCAATTTTAATACCAAGCCCTTATGTAACTAATAATCATCAATATAAAAATGCTCTTGATTTGAAAAATATTGATGCATGTACATTAATTGAAGAAAAAGACTTAGAAGAAGAACTTTTAATTAATGAAATAGATAAAATTTTAAATAATGAATCTAGAATTAAAGAAATAAAGAAAAACCTAAAAAAAATAAGTTGTGATGACTCACAAACAATTATTTATAATAATATTAAAAAACTTATAGCGAGGTAATAATATGGACATAAAAGAAATTAAAAAACTAAAAGTAGGGGAAGTCTTAGAAGATATTAATTTAAAACAGTATACTACTTATAAAGCTGGCGGAATAGGAAAAGTATTAGTAATACCAAATAGCATTAATGATTTAGTAAAATTACTAAATTATATTAAAGAAAATAAATTAAAATATAAAATTTTAGGTTTTGGTTCTAATTTAATTTTTACTAATGAAGTTTATGATGGTATTTTAATTAAACTAGATAAACTTAATGACGTAAAAATTGAAGGAACTAAAATAACTGTAGGAGCAGGCTATAGTCTTATTAAATTATCATTACTAGCTGCCAAAAATGATTTAGCAGGATTAGAATTTGCAAGTGGTATTCCAGGAACTGTTGGAGGCGCTGTATTTATGAATGCTGGTGCTTATAAAAGTGATATGGGATATATTGTTACCGAAATTAAAGTTTTAACACCAGATTTAGAAGTTAAAACAATGTATAATAATGAACTTGATTTTCATTATAGAACATCTTTCTTACAAAAAAATAGAGATTACGTTTGCTTAGAAGCAACTTTAGTACTTTATAAAGGAAAAAAAGAAGCAATAATGAATGTTATTAGAGACCGTAAATTAAGAAGATTAGAAAGTCAACCACTAGAATATCCATCAGCAGGATCAGTATTTAGAAATCCTGAAGGAGATTTTGCAGGAAGACTAATTGAAGAAATAGGATATAAAGGAAAACAAATAGGCGGAGCTATGGTATCTACAAAACATGCTAATTTTATTATAAATGTTGGCGGAGCTACAGGAAAAGATATTAAAAAACTAATTACTGATATACAAGAAAAAATAAAAAAAGAATATAATATTGAATTAAAAGTAGAACAAGAATTTGTAGAATAGGTGTGATAAAGTTGAGTAAGAAAAAAAGCAATAAGAAGAAAAATACTAAACAAAATAAAACACCAAAGAATAATATAAATACAAAAAAAGTAGTTCCTAAAAAAGTTAAAAAAGAAGAAGAAAAACCAAAGAAAAAAATTAAATTAAAATTTACAAATATAATATTAGCACTACTTATATTATATATAATAGGTTATTTTATATATCTATTTGTTACATTACCAATAACAAATATTTATATAAAAGGAAATTCACTTTATAATGACCTTGATATAATAAGAATAGCAGGAATCGAAAAATATCCAGAAACATTTGTTTATACATCAAAAAAAATTAAATCTAATTTACTTAAAGATGCTTTAATTAAAGATGTAAAAATAACAAAAAAAAGTTTTACAAAAGTATATATTGAAATAGAAGAAAATTATCCAATATATTTTGATAAAACTAAAAATGTAACTTATTTAAGTGATGGAACATATTTAAATGATGAACAATTTGATGTTCCGATTCTTAATAATGAAATACCAAAAGATTATTTTGATGCTTTCTTAAAAGGAATAAATAAAGTTGATAGAGATATTTTAAATCGTGTTTCTGAAATAAAATATGATCCTGATTCAGTAGATGAAGAAAGATTATTATTAACTATGAATGATGGCAATTATGCTTATATTACAATGAAAAAATTTAGTGCACTAAATGATTATGTTGATTTCGTTAAAGAATTTGATAATAAAAAGGGAATATTATATTTAAATTCTGGAGAATATTTTAAAATATTCGAATAAAAGATAAGACTTTTTAAGTCTTTTTTCTTTTTTTCTTTTACATTTAATAAAAAATATAGTATAATTAGTTTGTAGATTGTAGGAGATGATGTTATTGAAAAATGTATATACGAGCATTGATTTAGGGTCAGACAGCATTAAAGTTGTTGTTTGTGAACTTCACAATAACAAACTTAATTTATTAGCGACATCTTCTGTGAAGTCTAAAGGAATAAAAAAGGGATTAATTATAGATGCAGAAAAAGCTAGAAGTTCTGTTAAAGAAGTTATGGATGACATTAACTCTATGTTAGGTATTAAAATAGATAAAGTTATTGCGTCTGTTCCAGCTAATTTTGCAGAATTTACATTCATTAAAGGTGAAGTGAAAGTAAATGGCGAAAGTGTTAGCAGTGATGATATTGTTAAAGTTATGCAAACTGCTATGAAAGATAAACTTTCTCCTGAAAAAGAAATGGTTACTATTATCCCAGTTGATTTTAGACTGGATGAGGCAGAAGGAGCTTTACAAAATCCATTAGGACATAAAGCAAAAAAACTTGCTGTTAGAGCTATAATGGTATCAACACCTAAGAAAAATATCATGTCGGTATTAGCCGTTTTATCTTCATTAAAAATTGAAGTTGAAGATATAATGATAAATGGTGTTGGAGTTATAAATGCTCTTAAAACAAAAGAAATGGATAATAAAGTAGGGGCTATTGTTAATATTGGAGCTGAAACTATGAATGTTTCATTATATAACAAAGGTTCAATTGTAAAAAATAGCATTATAAATGCAGGTAGTATCATTATTGATTTAGATATTGCTAAAACTTATAATGTTTCATTAGAAAAAGCTAAAAAAATTAAAGAAAGATTTGCAGTAGCGCATGCTAAATATGCTAGTAAAAATGAATACTATGATGTAACTACAAATGATTCTAAGAAAATACGTATTAATCAATTAGAACTATCTGAGCAAGTTACAAAAAGATATTTAAAACTTATTGAATTAGCAGTAAAAGAAATAGCATCATTATCAGGAAAAAGTTTAGATTACGTAGTGTTTACAGGAGGAGCTACTAATGCTTATCATTTTCACTCATTAATAGAAGATAAGTTAGGGAAAAAAGCTAGTATAGGTGAAGTAAAAATCGTAGGATTAAGAAACAATCAAAATACAGCTGCTCTAGGTAATATTATTTATTTTATTAATAAATTAAAACTAAAAGGCACAGAATATTCGATGATAAACAAAGAACAAACAGAAAGTTTAGCATCAGTTAAAAACAACACAGCTAATATCTCTAGTGACTCAATGCTTAATAAAGTTGTTAGTTACTTTTTCGGAGAGTAGCAAGAAGGAGGATAATTTATGTTTGGTTTAGAAATGGATCAATTAGCAAAAATAAAGGTTATAGGTGTTGGTGGAGGCGGTAATAACGCTGTAAACCGAATGATTGAATCTGGTGTACAAGGTGTAGAATTTATAGTAGCAAATACAGACTTACAAGTATTAAGTAATTCAAAAGCTCCAGTTAAAATTCAAATTGGAGAAAAACTTACAAATGGATTAGGTGCTGGTGCAAACCCAACTATCGGTAGAGAAGCAGCTATTGAATCTAAAGCTGAAATTGAAAGAGCATTAGAAGGAGCTGACATGGTATTCGTTACATGTGGTATGGGTGGAGGTACTGGAACAGGTGCTGCTCCAGTTATCGCTGACATCGCACAACAAATGGGAGCTTTAACAGTAGGTATTGTTACTAAACCATTCTCATTTGAAGGTAGAAAGAGAATGGAACATGCTAATCAAGGTTTAGCTGAACTTAAAAAACATGTAGATACATTAATCGTAATACCAAATGATAGATTAAGAGACATTATTGATAAAACAACACCATTATTAGAATCATTTAAAGAAGTAGATAACGTACTTAGAAGAGGGGTTCAATCTATTTCAGACTTAATTGCTGTAGCAGGGTTAATCAACTTAGACTTTGCTGACGTTAAAACAGTTATGGAAAAAAGAGGAAATGCTTTAATAGGTATTGGTATTGGAGTAGGTGAAGGAAGAGCAACAGAAGCTGCAAGACAAGCTGTATCAAGTCCTTTATTAGAAACAAGTATTACAGGAGCTACAGATGCTATTATAAATGTTACAGGTGGATCTAACCTTACATTATTTGAAGTTGAAGAAGCAGCTGAAGTAATTCGTACATCAGCAAATACTGATATTAATACTATATTTGGAGCTGTAATTAATGAAAATTTAAATGATGAAATAATCGTAACAGTTATTGCTACTGGTTTCGAAGATGAGAAAAAACAACAAGTTCAACAACCACAAGCACAACCAAGACGTTCAACATATCAACCACAACCAGATATAATTGAAACATTAGAAGAAGAAGTTGAAGATACACAAGATGATGATACAGATTTCTTCTCAAGTTTAAGAAAAAGAGGATTTTAGTACTTAAATCGACACAATATTTTGTGTCTTTTTTTTATAATATAAATGGTGATTAATTTGATATATAAAAAAATATATTTAAATATCATAATTCTTTATACTCTAGCATATATATTTAAAAGAAGGATAAATTTAAAATGTATATTTTTATGTTTTAGCAATATATTATATCCACTATCATTTTTTATAATATTTAAATCTATTAGTATTAAATTAATTATTCATTTTATTTTAATTATTATTTTATTAAAAGGGATAAATTTTAACATTTTTTTAAGTAGTATAATTTTATATTTATATGCTTTAAATTTTCGAAATTATGTTAATGTTAAAATTGTTTTTAATAATAAGATTATAAAATTAAAAGGTCTTATAGATACTGGTAATATGCTTACATATAAAAATTATAATATTATAATTTTAAATAAAAAATATCTTAAAGAGGATCTTGAAATTTTATATGTTATTCCTTTTAATACAATAAATTCTTTTGGAATTATGCCTTTAATAAAGCCTTTATATGTTAAAATTGATGGTATTAAATATAATAATATTTTAGTTGGAATTAGTGATGAGAATAATTTTGATTTGATTTTAAATCCTAAAATATGGGAGGACTAATGACAAATAATAATATTTTTTTTGTTGGTAGTTTAGATAAACTTCCTGAACCTTTATCTAAGGAAGAAGAAATTTATTATGTAACTAAAAGTATGAATGGTGATGTTAAAGCTAAAGATAAATTAATTGAACATAATTTAAGATTAGTTGTATATTTATCTAAAAAATACGATAATACAGGGCTTGATTTAGAGGATTTAGTAAGTATAGGTACAATTGGTCTAATTAAAGGAGTAAACACTTATAAACTCGATAAAAACATTAAATTAGCAACATATGCATCAAGATGTATTGATAATGAAATTTTAATGTTTTTAAGAAAAAATAAAAAACGAAAAAGTGAAGTTAGTTTTGAAGATAGTCTAAGTTATGATGCTGAAGGAAATGAACTTCATTTAGAAGATATTTTAGGTACAGAAAAAGATGTTGTAACAAAAAAAATAGAAGATAAAGAATTAGAAAAACTTTTATATCAAGAAATCAATTATTTAAAAGAAAGAGATCGACAAATAATGATTTTAAGATACGGTCTTTATAATAATGAAGATTTAACACAAAAAGAAATAGCTTTAAAATTAGGTATTAGTCAATCATATATTTCTAGAATAGAAAAAAAAGTAATAAAACGATTAAAAAGTTTATCAAAATAAGAGTTTAAAAAAACTCTTATTTTTGATATAATATTTATAAGAATAAGAGGAGTTAAATATGAAGCATAAATTATTAATTATTTTATTATTTATTTTTTCCATAGGAAGTTTTATTTTTGTCAATTATAAAATTAATTCTTTAGATTATAAAGAAAACGTTGAGGACAAAGATTTATATATTTTAATGAATGGAACCAAAGAAATTATCTATGATTTACTTGACGAAGAAAAATTAGTATGGGGTAAATCAAATGACACAAAAAAAAGATATGATAAATGGAAATATATTGAACATAATTTAAATGAAATTGGTGGTAAACTTAAAAATAGAGAAGAAGACTTATTAAATTTAAAAGCATCACTATTTTTAGATGATTTAAATAATTTATATAATCTTAAATTATTAGTTGGATTAGATTTAAATGAATTTAATGAAGGATATGACGAGCTTAAAAAAAATGCTGATAAACATAGTAAAGATTTACTAAAATTGGTGGAGGGATAATATGGAAAATAAAAAGAAAATAAATATTTTGTTTCCATTATTAATTGTTATATCAGCTATATTGTTAGGCCTCTCATATTTTATGTATACTAATTCTTATTCATCTTATAAAGATTATGAGTACAATAAAGATGCTAATAAGGCTATTTATTATAAACTTAATTTTATAGCTACCCATTCATTTGATATGTTTGAAACTAAACATATTGTTTGGAAAAAAGCTTTAGCCAAAAAAATTAATGTAGAATATATTGTAAGTATATTAGATTTTACAGCAGAAAATTTGAGTAATGATTATTGTGTTGATTTAAACAAGAAATTTTCTATAGATAATGCTATTTTATGTGTAGATACTTATTATAGTAATAGGGGATATCATGATTTAATTCAAGTAGAAATTCTAGAGGTAGAAAAATTAATGCCTGATGCTAATAAAATAGTTAAACAAAAAGCACAAAGCGCTATTTACTTAATTGAAGATTTAATAAGATTAAAAGCCGCAAGTTCAAAAAATATTGATAAAGTTTATGAAGAATATAAAGAATTAAAAAATGAAATAGAAAATGAATTAATGGATATGAAAAAGAAAATTTAATAATTTTCTTTTTTTTATTCAAATAAGGGTACTTTAAATTACTTAATATATTTGATATAATTAATTTGTAGGTGGAGGATTGATTATGGAAATTATAGAAGTAAAAAATTATGATGAATTAAGTACAGTAACTGCTGATTTAATTGAAAAACAAATTAAAATGAAAGAAGATTCTGTTTTAGGACTTGCAACTGGATCATCACCAGTTGGAACTTATAAAGAACTAATAAAAAGAAATCTTGATTTTAGTAAGGTTAGAACAATTAATTTAGATGAATATAGAGGTTTAGCCCCTGATAATAAACAAAGTTATATTTATTTCATGCGTGATAATTTATTTAATCACGTTAATATAAAAGATGAAAATATAAATATCCCTAACGGTCTAGCAGAGGAAGGATTCGAAGAATGCCTTAGATATGATAAGTGTATAGAAGATTTAGGTGGTATTGATTTACAATTACTAGGTTTAGGTTTAAATGGCCATATTGGATTTAATGAACCAAATACAGAATTTGTTAAAGGAACACATGTTGTTACTTTAAGTCAATCAACAATAGATGCTAATTCTAGATTCTTTGAAAATTATGAAGAAATTCCAAGGGAAGCAATTACAATGGGTATAAAAAGCATTATGGATGCTGGGCACATTGTTTTAATAGTTAATGGAGCAAAAAAAGCCAGCATTTTAAAAGATGCATTATGTGGTCCTATTACTCCAAATGTTCAAGCTAGTATTCTTCAGTTACATAACAATGTTACAATTGTTGCTGATAAAGAAGCTTTAAGTGAGTTAAAAAAAACTTTTTAAAGTTTTTTTAATGTAGGAGGAAGTACGATGAAAAAAGGGTTTGACAATGAAAAATATTTAAAAATACAAAGTGAAGAAATTAAAAAAAGAATTGCTTTGTTTGACAGTAAATTATATTTAGAATTTGGTGGTAAATTATTTGATGATTTTCATGCAAGTAGAGTATTACCAGGATTTGATCCTAATTCTAAAATTAAAATATTACAAGAATTAAAAGATGATGCTGAAATAATTTTCTGCATCAATGCTAGTGATATTGAAAAAAAGAAAGTAAGAGCCGACTATGGAATTACTTATGACATGGAATTAATAAGATTAATTAATATTTTAAGAGATCTTAATATATATGTTAGTAGTGTTGTTATAACATTATATAAAGGTCAAGATGGAATTGATAAATTCAGAAGCAAAATTGAAGATATGAATATTAAAACATATATTCATTATCCAACACTAGGATATCCTGCAGATATTGAAACAATTGTATCAGAAAAAGGATATGGCAAAAATGAATTTATTAAAACAACAAGAAAACTTGTTGTTGTTACAGCACCAGGACCATCAAGTGGAAAACTTGCAACATGTCTTTCACAACTTTATCATGAACATAAAAATAATGTTAAAGCTGGATATGCTAAATATGAGACATTCCCAGTATGGAACCTAGCTTTGAAACATCCTGTTAATATGGCATATGAAGCTGCTACAGCTGATTTACATGATATTAATATGATAGATTCATTTCATTTAGAAGCTTATAATGAAAAAGCAGTAAATTACAATCGTGATTTACAAACATTTCCTATTTTGAAAAATATTTTAGAAAAAATCATGAAAAACGATGTTTATAAATCTCCAACTGATATGGGTGTAAATATGGTTGGACATTGTATTTCAGATGAAAATATTGTTAAAGATGCAAGTAAAAAAGAAATCATTAGACGATATTTTAATTCTTTAGTAGATGTTAAAATGGGAAAATATGATTGTGGTGTTCCAAAAAGTATTAAAGTTTTAATGAACGAACTAAAAATAAATGCTAATGATAGAAAAGTTTATAATGCTTGTCTAGAAAAACAAAAAAAAGAAAACAAAGATGTTATAGCTCTTGAACTACCAAATGGTAAAGTTATAACAGGAAAAGAAACAGACATATTAAGTTGTGCTAGTACTTTATTTATTAATGCTATTAAGGAACTAACAAATATTCCAGATGATGTATATTTATTATCACCATCAGTATTAGAACCAATTTTAGATTTAAAAAAACAACTTGGAAATAATACAATTCTTCAATTAGACGAAGTATTAATAGCACTTTCAATTTGCAAAGTCACTAATCCAATTATTGTTACAGCTTTAGATAATATGAGAAAACTTGAAAACTGCGATGCACATGCGTCATATATTCTATCAAATGAAGAATTAAAAATATTAAAAAATTTAAAAATTAATATAACATGCGAAGCAATGTTTAAAAAAATATAGGAGGTAAAAATGAAAACAATTAATATTACACCATATATTTATATGGCAATAGGCTTTTTTATGATAATAAGTCCTCAAACAATAAGTAATTTTGTTTGTTATTTATTAGGAGGAATAATATTATTATTTGCTGCAAATCAAATATTTTCTTTCGTGCAAGATAAATATTCTAAATTTAAACTAGTACTTGGTGTTTTAGCATTATTACTAGGATCATATATTATTTTAAATCCAGAATCATTTATATCATTTATTCCTTTTGTAGCTGGTGTAGTTATTCTAATTGATTCAATAACAAAAATTGTTCAATCATTAGATCTTAAAAAAAGTGGATATGAAAGATGGTCTCATATTACAATTACAAGTATTTTAATGTTCTTATTCGGATTATTTTTATTCTTTAACCCATTTGATGCTATTGAAATTGTAATTAGAATTTTAGGTGTTTTCTTAATAATTGATGGTATTTGTGAAGTTATCACTTCTAAAGCTATTTATGAAAGAAATATGAAAAATCCTAAAAAGAAAAATGATGACAAAGTAATCGAAGCTGAAATAGTAAAATAGAATTGAATTTTCAATTCTTTTTTATTATTTGCAAAAATAGATAATTTAAGGTATACTATAACGCAAAGAAGGTGATTAAATTGACAAAAATTATAGATTTTAAAGAAGGTATTACTGAAGAGATAAACAACGCTGGAAAAGCCTTAAAAGAAGGAAAATTAGTTATATTCCCAACAGAAACAGTCTATGGAATAGGAGCCAATGCACTTGATAGTAAAGCATGTGAAAATATTTTTGTTGCAAAAGGAAGAGCAAGTGATAATCCACTAATTGTTCATATATCAAACATTAATCAAATCGATAGTTTAGTAACAAATATAAATCCAGTAGAACAAAGATTAATTGACACCTTTATGCCAGGACCATTTACACTAATATTAAAGAAAAAAGATGTTATTCCAAGTATTGTAAGTGCTAATTTAGATACAGTAGGAATAAGAATGCCAGATAATAAAATCGCACACGATCTAATAGAAGCAGCAGGAGTTCCTATAGCAGCTCCAAGTGCTAATTTATCAGGTAAACCAAGTGGTACAAGAATTGAAGACATTAAAAAAGAATTTGAAGGTAAAGTAGAATATATTATTGATGGTGGCGAATCAAAAGTTGGACTTGAATCAACAGTAGTAAAAGTTATTGATAATATTCCAACAATTTTAAGACCTGGTAAAATTACACCAGAAGATATTATAAATGCTGTAGGTGTATGTAAAATTGATGATAATATTTTTAGAAAGGCTACAGGAGTTGTAGAAAGTCCAGGTATGAAATATAAACATTATGCACCAGTAAATGAATGTTTATTAATATATTTTGATGATATCAATAAATTAGCAGAAGAAGTAAATAAAAATATCAAAGATAAAACAGTTGTAATCGGATATAATGAACTTGAAGATAAAATTAACTGTTATAAATATTTAAAACATGGTTCAATAAATAACTATGAAGAAATTTCTCATAATATATTTAAATTATTACGAGAAGTTGATAAATATAATCCGGATTTAATAATTATAATGGGGGTAAAAAAAGTTGGTCTAGGAATTGCTATTATGAATAGATTAATTAGATCAGCATCATATAATTATATTGGAGAATAAAAAAATATGATATAATATTAAAGTAAGGAGAAATGACTATGACACTAACAGAAAGACAAAAAGAAGAAATTATTAAAAACAATAAAGCGCTTGCTAAAAATCAATTTGAAATGAAAAGAAATGAATTAGAGCGTATACTTAGAAATTACAATGTGCAAAGAGTTGATAAACTTAAAAAAGCATCACTTGATTCACGTAATTATGATGAAGAAGAAGAAAAAGAAGAAACATCAAAAAAATGATGTTTTTTTTAATTTACTAATTTTTATAAAAAGTGTATAATTATTATTGTATAAGGTAGGAGGATTTAAGATGAAAAAAGAAATAGAAAAAAATTTAGAAAAAGAACATATAAAAAATCTACTCAAATTATTAGAAAAACTTAATCAAGCTGAAATATGTTTAAATACATTAAAGAAGGTAGATAAGAAATGAAAGAAAATTATAACGATATATTAGATAGAGTAGAGTTAATAATAAAAGCAATTCCTACACTTGCAAAAGAAAATAACGAAGAAAAAAATGAAAAATTATTAAAAGAAGTTGAATTTTATAAAGACATTGTAAAAAATATTATAACTAAAAAATTCCCAATAAAACCAAATAATAAAATTAAAAAGTATAACGATAAATTAAATATTTTATTAAGATATGAAACACTTTTAAAAGCTGATATAGATATCGGAGAAAGCTTAGAAATTAATAAGTATTTATATAGATTAGATAATCCAGATACATTAGAACAATACAATAAAGATTTATTAGACATATTAAAAGT
>CAJGDV010000024.1 GCA_904502155.1 uncultured Bacilli bacterium | reverse complement strand
TTTCTTAGATGTTGATTCTAAAGAAGTTAATAAATTTATGAAAAAAATTCATAACAAAAAATTAAATGATAGAGTTATCAGAGCTGAAATTGCTAAAAACCAAAAATAAAAGACTACTAATAGTAGCCTTTTTTTGTTATTTTAAAATCTTTTTCTTCTATTAAAATCATCATTCATAAAATCAATCCTCTATTAGTTTAATTATAACAAAAAAAACTAATTTTTTTTAGTTTTTTCTGGAGCATCTAAATATAACAATTCTAATCCATTAACAATTATTGTAAATAAAATGACAAAAATATTTATCTTATTAATTAATAATAAAAGTAATATAAATAATGATGTTACTCCTATTAATGAACCTAAAATATAATATTTAGTAATATAATGATCTTTATTAATTTCTTTTAGAATTCCATATTTTATAATAAAGAAATTTAAAGGAATTATAAATATCATCTTAAATGATAATTCATAAAACATTTTAAAATTTAATAAATAAAAACCAATAATATAAAATATAAAATACTTATAAATATATTTTAATAATTGTTTTATCATTTTGCTTCGTACCAATCATTACCATATTCAAATTCAACTTTTAATGGAACACTTAATTTAAATGTGTTTTCCATAGTTTCTTTTAAAATCTTAGTAACTATTTCCTTCTCTTCTTTAATAGTATCTACAACAAGTTCATCGTGCACTTGTAGTATTAATTTGCTTTTAATATTTTCTTCTTTAAATCTTTTTTTAATTTCAACCATTGCTTTTTTAATAATATCAGCACTAGTTCCTTGAATTGGAGTATTTAATGCTATTCTTTCTCCTTGTTGTCTAATCATATAATTAGCATTATTTAATTCTTCTATCTTTCTTTTTCTATTTAAAAGTGTTCTTACACATTTTGTTTCATATGCTAATTTTATAGTATTATCTTGATATTCTTTAATTCCAGGATAAACACTAAAATATTTATCAATAAATTCCTGTGCCTCTTTTTTAGAAATTCCAAGATTATCAGAAAGACCAAAACTACTAATACCATAAACAATTCCAAAATTAACTGCTTTAGCATTTCTTCTCATTTCTTTTGTTACATCATCAAGTGAAACATGGAAAACATCACTTGCTGTTTTAGTATGAACATCAATTTCATCAATAAATGCTTGTCTTAATGAATCAATATTAGCCATATGTGCTAAAATACGTAATTCTATTTGTGAATAATCTCCACTTAATATAATTGAATTTTCACTTGGAACAAAGGCTTTTCTAATTAATTTACCATATTCATTACGTGCCGGAATATTTTGTAAGTTTGGTTCTATTGATGATAATCTTCCTGTTCTAGTAAGTGCTTGAGTGTAAATAGTATGTATTTTACCATCTTCTTTTACACAATCAATTAATCCTTCAATATATGTTGAATATAATTTTGTTAACATTCTATATTCCATAATTTTTTCAATAATAGGATGTTTACCAACTAACTTATTAAGTACTTCTACACTTGTTGAATAACCTGTTTTAGTTTTTTTACCATGAGGTAATCCTAATTTATCAAATAAGACTTCTCCTAATTGCGATGGTGATGAAATATTAAATGTTGTTTGTGATAAATCATATATTTCTAAACTAATTTCATCAATTTTAGTTTTAATTTCTTCACCCATCTTTTTTAATGTATCAACATTAACATTTACACCATCAAATTCCATATCACCAAGAACAATTGATAATGGCATTTCTATGTCATACATTAAATTTTTCATATCTTCTTTTTCTAATTCACTATTAAATTTATCTTTTGTTTCATATATAAATTTAGCTTTCATAATAGTATTATAAGCAATTATATCATCACTAGGTTTTGCTAATTTTGCACCTTTACCATATGTATTTTCATAAAATGGTATATCACCATCAAACATATTTGCTAAATATGCAATATCTTCTTTAACATTATAATCTAATAAATATGTAGCAAGTAAAGTATCAAAAGAAATATTTTCTATATTAATATTTAATTTTTTTAATGCAACATATACTTTTTTTAAATCATATGTGTATTTATTTAAATGATTAATTTTACATATTACATCATTTATTAATTCTTTTTTAACATATACACAATCTTCATCATTATAAAGTGCCATACCTAGTATTTCAGAATTATGATAATTAGAACCTAAGATTTCTAGATAAATTGCTAAATCTTTAGAAAATTTTAAATCTTCAATTTTTTCTAAAATTTTTATTTCCATATTATCTTTTGTTTCTTCTGTTTTAAAAATATCCTTTTTAAGGAATGAATAAAATTCTAATTCTTCATACATTTTAGCTAATTTTTCATGATTAGGTCCTAAATATATAATATCATCTATATTTATTTCAAGTGGAACATTTCTTACAATAGTAGCTAAATGATAACTTAAATAAGCATTTTCTTTATCATTTAATAATTTATCTTTTAATGCACCTTTTATAGAATCAATATTTTCATATATACCATCTAATGATCCATGTTCTGTTAATAATTTAAGGGCTGTTTTTTCACCTATTCCTTTTACACCTGGAATATTATCTGATGAATCTCCCATTAATGCTTTTAAGTCAACAACTTTTTTTGGTTCAATGCCGTAATCTTCAAAAAATGTTTTTTCATTATATCTAATATAATCTTTTGATTTTAATAATTTTATATCTACATCGCTACTAATTAATTGTAATAAGTCTTTATCACTACTTATTATAGTTCCAATATATTCACTATCTTTATTACAATATTCAGCAAATGTACCAATAATATCATCAGCTTCATAATTATCTATTTCATAATATTTTATTCCCATACAATCTAATAATTGTTTAGCTATAGGAAATTGAACTTTTAATTCATTTGGTGTTTCTTGTCTACCACCTTTATATGTTTCACATTCATTGTGTCTAAATGTTTTGCCTTTATCAAATGCTACTATCATATATTCTGGTTTTTCTTCTAAGATGATTTTATTAATCATATTAGTAAATCCAAATAAACCATTTGTTGGAAATCCTTTACTATTTTTCATAAAATTGCCATTATATGCTGTCGCATAGTAACTTCTAAAAAGAAGATTATTACCATCTACTAATATTATTTTTTTCATAAATAATTACCCTCCATAATGTTTATATTATATCATTTTTTATATATATAAAAAAGACTAAACAGAATTTTGTTTAGTTTTTTTATCCTCAATAATCGTCAAAATAAGCGTATATAAATTATATATAAATGTTATAAATAATGGAATAATTATAGTGACAAAAAATCCCACTTTAGATTTAATAAAATTAAATATATAACCTAATAAAGGAATTCTTACATTAGTATAACGACATATAATATCATTATTCGTAATATGAACATCATCAGGTTTTTCATTGTTATCGCCTTTCATTAAATAAGACTTTAATGCTCCATCATCGTAAATTTTTTCAACACGATGTGTTTTTATAATGGTTCTATCATTTTCTAAAGTATAAAATGATAAAATGTCTCCTTTTTTTATTAACTCATCATTATATTTTTTCCCGATAATCAAATCACCTTTTTTTATAACAGGTTCCATTGATTCAGTTTTAATACTAAAAACATAATAACCAAAAATACTGCTTAAATTGTTAGTTTTTTTTGTTAATGACATTATTGTTATAAATATAGCAAGTAAAATAATTATCCAAATTATTATATCTAATAGAATATTTAATACTTTTTTCATAGAATACACCCTTTTATTCTAACTTAATTATACTATAAATTTAGTTCGTATTCAATCTTTTAAAAAGAACATAATTTTCATCTTGAAATATTTGTTTATAATTTGAATCCTTTTTTATAACATGAGTTATATCTTTACTATTTAATAACAACACATGCGTAATATCATAATAATCCATTAATTCTTCATAATCAAATCCATTTAAAAATTGGTCATCATATATACTTCTATCCATTTTGTTATATTCTCTAGTGTATAAATCACATCTTGAATCAATAAATACTTTTATATCATTAAATAATAAGTATGCTCCTACATCATATTGATTATATAGCCTCATATCCTCTGGATCGATGTTTTTCTTAATATATTGAACTACTTTTTTAGGAGCTGTAATATTATATAAATATTTACTTTCTTTATTATAGTTTTGATAAGAAATTATAGATACTATAAAAATGCTTAATACAAATATTAAAGGCTTATTAAAATAATTTAATATGTCTTCACTTTCCTTATAATTTAAATAATTTGATAAACTTCTACCAAAACATAAAACAAATGCTATTAATAAAAATACTAAATGTCTTTTTGATAATATTGTCATAAAAGTAAATCCTGCAATAAAAAATAAATCTCTTAATCTATAATTAAAGTTTTTAATTAAAAATGAAAATGTAATTAAAAATAAAATAATTAAGAATAAAGGATATTCAAAATTTTGAATTGGTAAATGCTCACTAATAAAATTGGTTGTACTACCTTGTAACGTTTTAAAAATATACGTGTATGAATCTAATTTTTGTGGTGTTAATAAACCAAGTAAAAGTGAAAAAGGAATTAATTTTACTAAATCAATAATATTATTATTAGTTTTAATTACAATATTATTAATTCCTTTTATTTTAAATTTTGAAACAATATATTCTGCAATATATGGTAGAAAGAAAACATAAAATAAAGGCCAAACTGCCATATGAGTATAAAAGATTAATAAAAGTATCATTATTAAATACATTAATATTTTTTTATCTTTATTTTCCATATATTTCTCAATTAATAACCATTCAATTAAAAATAAAATAGTAGAAATTGCCTGACTTCGGGCTGAAAACATGCTTTTAAATGTAAATAAACTTATAAATATAAGTAAAAATGATATTAATTTATTTTTAGAAAATTTAGATGCTCCATAATATAAAATGATGCTAAATATATAAAATAAAAATATCGTAAAAATATAAATTCCAGCAAAGCCACCAATATCATAAACCTTAAATAAAATTATATCAAAAAGCCAATGAGGGTATAAATACTCTAAATTATGAATAGAATAATGATCTATAAAATCTATTCCATTTTTTAAAATATCTTCCCCTATTTTTATATAGTAAAATGTATCGTTTTGAAGTGGTTTTATAGTTATAGCTATAACTACTAATAAAAATGAAATTATTACAAATATGTCAAATTTTTTATGCTTCATTATATCACCTATAATTAATTATAACATAAAAAAAACTATAATTTCTTATAGTTTTTAGAATAAAGATAATTGACTAGATTCATCCATACCATCTAGAATACCCATATTACGCATTTTTTCAATTGTAGTACTTGAAAGTTTAGCTCTTTTTTGTAAATCTTCTATTGAAATAAATGGTCTAATTTTTCTTTCAGATGCTATTTTTTGTGCAGCAGTATCGCCAAGTCCATCAATTGTTCTAAATGGTGGAATTATTGTATGATCACCTTTAATTATAAATTTAGTTGGATCACTTTCATTAATATCAATATTGGCAAATTCAATACCACGAGCAGTTGCTTCAAGAGCAACTTGTAATACATCCATAATAGCACTTTCTTTATTTGTTGCATCTTTTCCTTTAGAAATTATTTCAGTAATTTTATTTCTAATAGCTTGATATCCGAAAATCATTGTTTGAATGTCAAAGTCTGTACATCTTATAGAGAAAAATGCTGCATAGTATAAAAGTGGTCTATGTACTTTAAACCATGCTATACGATATGCACTCATAACATATGCGGCAGCATGAGCTTTTGGGAACATATATTTAATTTTTTGACATGAATCAATAAACCAGTTATCAATTTTAGCCTCACGCATTTCATTTGCGAATTCTTCCCATTTTTCAACATCTTTGCTAGCTTTTCCTTTACGGACAAATTCCATAATTTTAAATGCTTTTTTAGGTTCTAAACCTTGATACATTAAATAAACCATGATATCGTCACGACATCCTATAACATCTTTAAATGGAACGATATTATTTTTTATTAAATCCTTAGCATTGCCTAGCCAAACATCGGTTCCATGTGATAAACCAGATATTTTAACTAATTCAGCAAAAGTTTTAGGTTTAGTATCATTTAGCATTTCAATAACAAATTTTGTACCGAATTCAGGTACACCAAGTGTTCCTGTTTCACACATAATTTGTTCTTTTGTTACTCCTAAAATATCAGGTGATGAGAAAATTTCCATTGTTTCTTTATCATCAAGAGGTATTTTAGTTACATCAATTTTTGATAAGTCTTGAAGCATTCTAAGAACAGTCGGATCGTCGTGTCCAAGAATATCAAGTTTAAGAACATCTTGATCAATAGCATGATAATCAAAATGTGTTGTTCGCCATGCTGAATCTGTATCATCAGCAGGATATTGATATGGAGTAAAATCATATACATCCATGTATCCTGGAATAACAACAATACCACCTGGATGTTGACCGGTTGTTCTTTTAACTCCTGTACATCCTTTAGCTAAACGTTCAATTTCAGCACTTCGTTTTTTAATTCCTCTATCTTCATAAAATCCCATTGTAAAACCATATGCTGTTTTATCAGCTACAGTACCAATAGTACCAGCTCTATAAACATTGTCTATTCCAAATAATTCTTTTGTATATTCATGAGCTTTCCATTGATATTCACCAGAGAAATTAAGGTCAATATCAGGAACTTTATCAGCATCAAATCCTAAGAATGTTGCAAAAGGCATATCTTGACCATCTTTAATTAACTTAGTATCACATTTTGGACAATTTAAATCAGGAAGATCAAAACCACAAGAATAAATACTTCCTAAATTATTCCCATCAATTTCAAAAATACTATGTTTACAATTAGGACATCTATAATGTGCTGGTAATGGGTTGACTTCAGTTATACCCATCATAGTTGCAACAAACGATGATCCAACAGAACCACGCGAACCAACTAGATAGCCATCATCATTTGATTTTTTTACTAATTTTTGAGCAATTAAATAGATAACATCAAATCCACCTTTAATAATTCCAGATAATTCTTGCTCTATACGAGTTTCAATAATTTCTGGTAAAGGATTACCATATAATTCATAAGCTTTATCGTATACTATTTTTTTAGTTTCTTCTTCACTATTTTCTATTTTTGGTGAGAATGGAATTCCATTTGTTTCTATTATTACTTCTATTATTTCAGCCATATCAGCAATTTTATTAGGATTATCTATAACAATTTCTTTTTTAATTTCTTCATCTAAATAATCAAAATCTTTTAGCATTTCATTAGTTGTTCTAAAATGTTGACTAGGTATTTTATTTTGTCTATCTAAAGTCTTTTTAAGTGGATGTAGTCCTCCACCAGGTACTTTTTGATTTACTATAATTTCACGATAGATTTTATCATCTCTTTTTAAGTGATGAACATCACCTGTTGCAATAACTAATTTACCAGCCTTTTTAGCACATCTAATAATTTTACGAACAACTTCTTTAACATCATCGAAATTACTAATTTCATGACTGTAAACTAAATGTTCATACACTTCTAATGGTTGTACTTCAACATAATCATAAAATTTGATAAGTTCTATTAAACTTTCTTCATTTAATCTACAAGCATTAATAAAAATTTCACCTTGATAGCAACCACTACCAATTAATAAACCTTCTCTATGTTCATTAATAACTTTTTTAGGAATTCGAGATCCTTTTTCCATATAATATGTATTAGCATAACTTATTAATTTAAACAGATTTTTTAAACCAACTTTATTAAGGGCTAATAAATTTATATGATAACTTCTAGCAAATTTATATTGTTCATCATCATTACATAATTTTTTAAGATCATTTAATGTGTCAATATCTTGTAAATTTAATTTGTTTATCATTTTATTAAAAATATATCCTGTTGCTTCAGCATCATAATCAGCTCTATGATGATGTTCTTCATCAAAAGGAATATTATATCTTTTTACAAGAGCAGATAAACTATGTTTAGAATAATCTCTATCCATTGTTCTTGATAATTCTAAAGTATCTATAACTGGATTTTCAAGTTTACCTAAATTATATTTATAGTATGCCATTTCAAGCATAGAAATATCGAATTTAGCATTATGAGCAACTAATACTGAACCTTCGATAAATTCCTTGAATCTTTTTACAGCATTTTCTTCATTAGGTTTACCTTCTAACATTGAATCAGTTATTGATGTAATTTCAATAATACTTAAATCAAGTGGCCTTCCTGGATTAATTAATTGTTCAAATCGATCAATTATTTCACCATCTTTTATTTTTACAGCCCCTATTTCAATTATTGAATCACTAAGACCAGCATTAAATCCTGTTGTTTCAACATCGAATACAACATAAGTATTATCTTTTAATTTAGTATCATTACCATTTGTTACAATAACTACTTCATCTTCTGTAAAACTAAGTTCTGTACCATAAATAGCTTTAAACGGATTATCAGGATTCTTTTTATTATAATCTCTTACTTCATTATAAACATGTGGAAAAGCTTGACATCCATTATGGTCAGTTATTGCAACAGCTTTATGTCCCCATTTAATAGCTTGTTTAACTAAACTTATTTCATCTAATACCCCATCCATTTGACTCATTTTTGTATGAGTATGTAATTCAACACGTTTTTCCTCTGCATCATCAGTAATAACTTTTTCTTCTTTTTCAATAATCATCATATCATATACACTGATTGTTAATTCTTTAGAATATTGATCATCTTTTACTTTTCCTCGAATTCTAAACCATTTGTTTTCTTTTATTTTTTTCATTATGTCTTTATATTCATTTTTGTTAGATTCAAATATTTTACAGAAAATACTATCTGTATAATCTGTAACTTTTAATGTAATAATATTTGTTGTTGGTGTTTCTCTTACTTCATAATCAAAAACATTAGCCTCAATTGTAACAGAGTCTTCTTCTCTAAGAATATCAGCAATTGATATTGGCTTTGTATAAACTTCTTTACCTTTTACAAGAAGTTTATTTATATTTTTAATTCTTTCTTCTTTAATTTCTTGTATATTTTTTATTATTGGATGTTCTTCTTTATTTATAACACCTTTAATAATTTTAACATTATTAAATCCAGCTCTTTCTAGATTTTCTTCTAATTCTAATTTGAAGTTATCAACTATATCTTCATTAGAGCAATTAAATTTTATTACATTTTCTTTATATTGAATATTTAATTCTTCTATCATTTCATTAACATTTTCTTCAAAAAATATTTGAGCAAAATAGTTAACGTAATTACTAAGTTCTTCATAACTTACATTTTTTACTGTAAAATTTTCTTTTACATCATATGTATTAAATTTTCTTATTAATAATTCACAAAATTGATCATAAATTGAAATTGGTAAAATTTTATCTAGTGTTATTAAAAATTCAGCAGTTTCATATTGCTTAGAAACGGCTATTTTATCTAATTTACCATTTTCAAAATAATTATAATACATACTATTGATACCTATTTGTCTAAGTAGAAGTTCTAATTTATCATGCATAATATCACCTTCACTTTATTTTATCAAAAATATCTTTTATTTTAAAGCAAATTAAATAAAAAAGTGATATAAAATATCACTTAAATATCCATCCATTTGGAAGGCGTCTTTCCCCTGTTTCGCTAATAGCACAAGGTTTATTATATAATTTATTTTCAATTACTAAATTAGTACTAGCACCACCATCCATATTGGCAGCATTATATGCATCATATCTTTCTAATATTTCAATAACTTCATTTAAAGTTACACCACCACGGCCATTCCAGTTATATCTATTTTGGCCATTACCATCTACTACTAGAAATAATATAATTCCATCTTTTCTTTGAGCTATAACAGTTCTAGGATTAATACCCCATCCACCATTACCAGTAATTTTAGCACTTTTACCATTAACAATTAAATACGGACCAAATGATACAGCATCTCTAATTTTTTCTTCTAAAGCTTGTCTTACAGTTGTGTGTTTTAAAACTAAAATATTATCTTCATTAATACCTACCATTTCAAAGGCTTCATCCATTTGTCCATTTGTTGCAACACCATTTTGTATTACAGGTCCCATTGGTATTCCACCATTACCTGTTCCATTTGGATCTACAAAACCACCAGCATTAATAGCTACTTTAGCGCCATTTTTCTTAGCAATATTTCTAAGAACTTCTCCTTGTACATTAAGATACTCAGTTTGAGCTACTGAAACTCTAGAAGGGTCATATATAGCTACTAAATAACAATCGTAACTATTATATTCAAATTCTATTAATTTATATTCTTGATTTTCTTCTCTTTCAAGAATTTGTCTTTCGTATTCAGAAGCATAATCAGTTTTTGTTTCACCACCAATTATTATTTTACTTGTATCTGTACCTTCAGTAAATGTTTCAATAGTATTTTTAGCTAATACTTTATTAATAGTTTCTTCACTATAAAAAGTTCTTGCTAAATATTTATGTGTCATTGTTGTCATTGCAGTTGTTACTAGAAAATCTCTAAAATAACTATATGGACCATAAGTTAAGAAAAAACATAAAGCAACTATTAAATCAATAATTATTAATGATATAATTCCTATTTTTCTTAATTTCTTTTTCTTTTTTTTCATTATTCACCTACCCATGGATTTTTTAAAGATCCATCCCCTTTTACAATCTTAATATTTGGTTTTACATATAATGTTGGTCTTACATATTTTTCACTTTCTAATGTTCCTGCAAATATTTTTCCAGCCTCAGTAACTTGATAAATTGTTTTATCACTTGTTATTGTTCTAGACATTAATAAATAATTTTCACAATCATTTATAAATAATTCTCCAAGTTGAAGCAATCCTACATAGGCTTGCTCTTGATATTCAGATATCATATTAAAATCATATTTATATGATTTATCATATCTTCCTACATTGAAATTTCCTTTTAAAATATTAGTTTTATCAGGTAAAGTATTATAGAAAATATTATTTAAATAATATCCTATTCCTTCATCTAAATTAAAATAATTAGTATTACCATATTTTTTTAATACTAAATTTTCATTTTCTTTAATTAAATCAGCAGTAACAAGTTTTACATATTCGTCATTTTTTTCTAGTATTTTAAAATTAATATCATTAAATTTAAAATATTCTCCTACATATTTATCATTAAGATTATTACCTTGTTCAAATTTAATTAGATAAGGATTTTCTTTAGTTCCTTCACCTTCAAAATTTTCAATTTTTGAATTTATTGTTATTACTGGTCTAACGCCATAACTAAAATATGTTTTTCCTGAATTTACTTCATTATTTATAGTTCCTTTAGAATAAACATACCAAGCATTTTTATTTTTATCACTATTACTTGTCCACCAATATGAACCTATATTAAGATAACTTTGACTTGAACCAGCTTTTTCATATTCATATACAGATAATGTACCAACATTATCGGTTACGAATTTTTCACATGTTACATTTTTATCATTTAATTCATCATAACAAGTTTTAGTAGTTGTAATAATTTCTTTATTATCTAATGACTCATAAAATGATTTAATATTATTCTCTTCATTGTTAAGCCAAGATCTAATATAAGAATCTTCATAATTGTTTTCAACACCCCATACTAATGAAGTTTGACTGTCATCAGTAATTAATTTCATTAAACCTGTTTCATCGATTGAGACAATGCGCCATAATCTTCCTGAATACATCAAATAATTATTTACCTTTTTACCCTTATAATAGTACGAATTATTTTCTTTATATAATCCATCATTTTTTGTAGTTATATTCTTTCCTCGTGTGACCATATCATAAAGTGTTTCAATATCCTCTAATTTAGGATTTTCTAGTCTATAATATTTATACATTCTACCGCCATAGTAGACAACGCATCCTAGAAGAAATAATATGTTTATTGTTATTAGTATGTTAGTTATTTTTTTCATTTTATTTTATTAAAGAGTCCCCTGTCATTTCTAAAGGTTTTGGTAAATCTAATAATTCAATTATTGTTGGAGCTATATCAGCTAGTTTTCCATCTTTTAATTCAATATTTTTTCGATTTATAATAAATGGTACTGGATAAGTTGAATGACTAGTAATTACATTACCATTTTCATCTAACATCCAATCACAATTACCATGATCAGCTGTTACTATTAATGTTCCTCCAATTTCATCCATTTTTTCCATTATTTTTCCAAGACAAGAGTCTACAGTTTCTACAGCTTTAATAGCAGCATCAATAACACCTGTATGACCAACCATATCGCCATTTGCAAAATTTAAAATTACTACATCATATTCTTCAATTTGTTTTAATAATTTATCTGTTATTTCTTTTGCACTCATTTCTGGTTGTAAATCGTATGTAGCTACTTTTGGTGATGGAATTAATTCTCTTTTACATCCATCTAATTCTTTTTCTATGCCACCATCAAAGAAATAAGTTACATGAGCATATTTTTCTGTTTCAGCAATTCTTAATTGTTTTAATTTATTATTTGCTAAATATTCACCTAATGTATTGTCAAGTTGTTGATTTGTAAATGCTGGTTTTGAAATAACCTCATTGCTAAGTGGCATCATTGTTACTAATTTTAAATTATTAACAAGTTCTCTTTCAAATCCAACAAATTTTGGATTTGTTAAAGCTGAGAATAATTCTCTACCTCTATCAGGTCTAAAATTAAATAGTATTAATCCATCATTTTCTTTTACAATTCCATTTTTATCAAAAATAGTTGGTTTTACAAATTCATCTAATTCGTTATTTGCATAAGAAAATTCGATTGCTTCTTTATAATTATTTTTTTCTACACCAATGCCATTTACAATAGCATCATATGCTAATTTAATTCTTTCCCATCTATTATCCCTATCCATAGCATAGAATCTTCCTGCTATTGTGGCTAGTTTAACATTTGGTAAATTTTTAATTTTTTCATCTAAAATATCTAAATATTTTAATGCTGAATTTGGTAATGTATCTCTACCATCTAAAAACATATGTAAATAAATATTTTTAACATTATTTTCTAATGCACAATCAATAAGTGCTAATAAATGATTTATATGTGAATGTATTCCTCCATCACTTAATAAACCAAACAAATGTAAATTTGAATTATTTTTATTTACATGATCAAAAATTTCTTTGAATTTGTTATTTTCAAAAAATTCATAATTTTTAATTTTTTCATTTATTAATTGGAGTGGTTGGTAAACTATTCTTCCTGCTCCAATATTCATATGTCCTACTTCACTATTCCCCATTTGACCTTCTGGAAGTCCTACTAGTTCACCACTTGCTTCTAATAAAGAATGTGGATAGTTGTTCCATAAATAATCAAAATTAGGTTTATTTGCCATTTTAAAGGCATTGCCCTTTTCTTCTTCGCGTATTCCAACGCCATCTAATATACATAATAGTATTGGTTTCATATCTTATCATCTCCATTATTATTCTATCATAGAATAAAAAAAATTACATAAAAATGTAACTTTTTTTACAATAAAGATTTAATTTTATAATCATCATAATTATAATATCTGATAGCATCCTTGCAAACTGAAATATCAAATTCTTTACCT
>CAJGDV010000023.1 GCA_904502155.1 uncultured Bacilli bacterium | reverse complement strand
GAATCATAATTCGCATATATAGGGCTATTTGATGAAGCGTATAAATCGTATCCTCCATCAGCTCTTGCTAAAAGATATGATTTAATATTTCCACTTTTTGTTTTAGATATATCTTTAACATCTATTGCATCATCAGGAATAGTACTACTTGTAATAAAACTAACTGATTTAATAGTATTAAACTGAGATGGATATAAGGTTTTAAAAATTGATTGCCCTGCTGTTCCTGATTCTGCATGAGACATGATCATATAGTCTTCATTTGCAACCATGAAATTAGCAGACTCAAGTCTTTCTTTAACATCACTTCTAAATTTATCAAAAGAAAACTTGGTGCTTGCAAGAAGTGAAAGTATCCCAAAAACTAAAACAATAAATAAAACTAAGACAGAATATAATATTCCCGATATAGCCATTCCTTTGTTATTTAATTTCATTTTTTATACACCCTCTTATTCTATATTTAGTATACAATAAAATAATAAAAAAAACTAGTCCTATCTAGTTTTTAATTTTTCTAAAAAATCATTTAAATTATTATTTTCATTTAAACTAAATTTAAAATAAGCTTTATCATTTCCTATTACTTCAAGTAATTTTTGTTTAGTAAGAGTTGCTTCTTTTTCATTAATTTCTTTTATCTTACTAAAATAAAGTTCAGTTTGAAAGATTTCATTTTTTAAATCTTTTTTATTAAATATAGACAATACTATACTATCTTCAGTAATACCTAAATAGCAAGGTAAGTTTTGACCTAAAAGTTTTAGTTTACCAGCATTTATCATTTTTAAATTTCCTGTTATTGGAAATTTAATTTCTTTGTCGGTTATTTTTTTTAAGTTTTCTATTATTTTGTCTTCCATATAATCACCTTAATAATTATATAAAAAAAATAACCTAATAATCAAGGTTATCTTTTATTTTTGTTTTTATTCTTTGAATTGCATTATCAATAGCTTTTTTGTCTTTATGTAGTTTTTCTGATATTTCAATATATGTAAATCCATTAATTTTTAATTCAAATACTTCTCTTTCAAATGGTGTAAGTAATGATTTGATTTTATTAGTAAGCTCATTACTGTTTTCTGTATCTAGCATCATATTTTCAGGATTTTGACTATTATCAATTAAAATCTTAGGCATATCATTAATATCGTCATTTTCATTAATATTATATGATATAGATTCATTTAATAATTTATGTTTTTTTCTTTCACTACCTATTACATAGCTAAGTTGTTTTCTTTCAATACATTTTTTAGCATATGTATAAAATGATGCTTCCTTGTTTTCATCGAAGGTATTTAAGGCATTATTTAATCCTACCATACCTTCTTGAACAAGGTCATAAAATTCTATTCCATTTTTCTTGCTTGTTTTAAGTAATTTTCTTGCATTGTTTTCGATCAATGGTTTATATTTTTCAAACAAAATTTCATTTGCTTCTTCAATATTATCTCTAATATGTGATATTAATTCATAATCATTAAATTCTTTATAATTCATTAATTCCTCTATTTTTTATTGCTTCATAAATAACAATTCCTGCAGCTACTGATGCATTAAGACTGTTTATTTTTCCGTTCATTGGAATAGTAGCAATAAAGTCACAATTTTCAGTTACTATTCTTGCCATTCCATTTCCTTCATTTCCAATTATTAAACATGTTTTCCCTTTATAATCAAGTTTTGTATAATTAGTTCCATCCATATCTGTACCTATAACCCAGAATCCATGTTTTTTTAAATCTCTAATTGCATTAGATATATTTGTAACTTGAACAATAGGAACATATTTACTAGCACCTACACTAGTTCTTATTACTGTTGCATTTACATCTACACAACGATTTTTAGGAATTATAATACCATCAACGCCCGCAGCTTCACATGTTCTTATAATAGCCCCAAAATTATGTGGATCTTCAATATGATCAAGCATTACTACTAATGCATCCTCTTTTTCTGTTAAAACACTTATATCACTATATTCAAAGTCTTTAACATTTAAAATAATACCTTGATGATTTTCTTTTGTCATTTTATCAAGTTCAAATTTTTTTAGGACTTTAATGTTATTACATTTTCTTTTTGCTAAATTTAATAAATCATAATCACTAAAATTTTCTTGAACAAATATTCCTTTTACAGGTTCTTCTCCTAATAAATATTCTTTTGCTACATTTTTTCCGCATATATACATATTATTCACCTATTATTTCTTTCACTATTTTTTTAATTCTATCTTCTCTTTTTTCTAAATATAAATACCCAATTAAAGCTTCAAATCCTGTTGAATATTTATATGTAATTATATCTGTATGTTTAGGATGTCTACTTCCTTTGTGGTTTCTAGCTCTATATACAATACTTAGTTCTTCTTCTGTAAAAAAGTTTTCATCAATCATTTTTTTTAGGAAAGATGCTTGGCTTTTAGCACTTACAAATTTTACTGCTTCTTCTTGTAAATTTTTAACTTTTTCAATTCCTTTTTTAATAAGATATTCTCTTATATAAATTTCATATACTGAATCTCCTAAGTATGCTAATGCTAAAACATTAATATCTTTATTATTCATAGTCACTCACTTTATCAAATGTAATATTTTTGATAGTTCCATTTTTTACTTCATTAATAATAATATTAATTACTTTATCGTAATCTATTTCTCCACCTTTAATTAAACATCCTCTTTTTTTACCAATAAATTCTAATGTTTCAATAAAATCATCTTCTACTTCATTAATACCATATCTATCTTTTAAAATTTGTGGATAATATTTTTCTAGTCTTCTAAGTAAATATTCTACAACATCATAAAGTGGTAAAACTTCTTCTTTTATTGCTGTTAAACTTGCTAAGTTAAATGCTACTAATTCTTCATCTAATTTAGGCCATAAAATACCTGGAGAATCTAATAGTTCTAGATTTTCATTAATTCTAATCCAATCTAATTGTTTAGTTACCCCTGGTTTATTTCCTGTTGTTTGAGCTTTTTTCCCAACTAAACGATTTATTAAAGTACTTTTACCTACGTTAGGAATACCAACAATTAAAATTCTAGTTCTTCTTTTTAACAATCCTTTACTTTCTCTTTTTTTAGTTTCTTCTTCCATTAATTTATCTGTTGCAGCTAATAATGGTTTTAAATTAGTATTTCCTTCTAAGTCCATTAAAATAACTTTATAACCTTTGTTTTCATAATATCTAATCCATTTATTAGTTTCTTCTCTATCACATAAATCTGCTTTTGTCATAACCATTATTCTTGGTTTGTTTTTTATAAATTCATCAATATCTTTTATTTTTGATGAATATGGCATACGTGCATCAACTACTTCATATACAACATCTATCAAATTTATTTTTTCTTGTATTAATCTTTTTGTTTTAGCCATATGACCTGGATACCAGTTAATATGTTTTTTTGAATATCCTTCTACATTATCAATTTTACTCATAAAATCACTCCTGTTATATTTTAGTAGGTTCTAAATAATTAACTTTTTTATTTGTTGATATGGCATATGCTATTTCAGATTTAGTACTATCACCAATATAGCCACCAACATTAATAACAAATATTTCATCAGCCATATCTATTTTTCTTTTATGCATATCATCAAGCATTTCTTTAGTTTTAGTTAGTGTTCCTTCATCCATATTTTCCCATACTTCCGAATCACCTGAATGACCAAATAAGCCAACAGAAATAACTATATTTCCTTCTAAAGTTAACTCTTTTTGTACTCTCATAAATTCATCTTTAAATCTAGTTGAACCGCATAATGTTATTACTTTATAATTTTTTGTCATCTGTTTAACTCCTTATCGAAAATTCACTTCTTCGTTTAAATCTATTACATTATAACACAAAAGAGTAGATTTCTCTACTCTTAAGTTTAAAACATAAAAATTATAAATGTGATTATATCTATTACTAATAATATTAAAAAAATTATACCAATAAATTTTGCTATATTATAGATAGTTTTATTTGAATTATTAGTTACAATATCATTATCTACTAATATATCTATACTAACTTGTAATGCTTTTGATAAAAGTTTTAATTGTTCAGGATTAGGTGCAGTTTCATCTAATTCCCAATTAGAAATAGTTTGTCTTGTCACATTTACTTTTTCACCTAATTGTTCTTGTGAAAGTCCGTTTTTCTTTCTTAATGTTAATATATTTTTTCCTAATGACATAATTACCCTCCTTCAACTTACAATTATAAACAATTTATAATTAACAAATCTATCAAATAGATTTTGAAGTTTGTCAAAGATATTTAACATCCTTGTTTAATATCCTTTTTTTACTAAAAATTTTGAAACTTCTTTATTAAATTCTTCTGGTTTTTGTTTAGCAACCATATGACCACCATCAATAAAAACTAACTCTGAATTATTAATATTATCCGCTATTAACTGTGTATGTTCTTTTTTAATTAAATCTTTAGTTCCAGCAATAACAAGTGTTGGAACATTTATTTTATTTAACTCTTCCGGTTTAATGTTTGGTTCATTTACAAGTAGATTTAATAATTCCATATATTTTTTAGCTTCTTCTGATTTTTTAGAAAGAAGTTTAGTAATTTTATAAATAAGTTCTATAGGAACACTAACTGATTTACTAACACCATCTTTATTTAAATTACCACCGTCTAAAATTAATGCATTTAATTTTTCAGGATATTTAAGTGCGAATTTCATTCCAATATTAGCCCCATCAGAAAAACCTAATAAAGTAATTTTATCTATATTTAATTTATTTAAAAAATTATTTAAATCATCTGCAAATTGTGAAATAGTAAATGACATATCGCCTCTAGGTGATTTACCATGTCCTCTTGTATCAATAGCAATTACTCTATATTGATCTTTAAAATATTCTATTTGATTTACAAAATAATTACTGTTATCACTATTTCCATGAAGAAGTACTAATACTTCTCCTTTTCCTTTTTCTTGATAATATAAATTAATATTCATAAATTGCCTCCTTAAATAAAGTTCAATATAGTATACCATAAAAAAAAAGAAATTTAATTCATTAAAAATCTTTCTTGAAATTCTTCTATTGTATATGTTTTATCATCATTCGGTATTTTTACATAGCTATATGCTCCATGTTTTTTAGCAACAGGAAATACATCATCAGTCCATGTTACTTCCCCAGAATCAGTAATTTTAATTTCCCACTCGGGACTTCCCCAACTTACAGTTGTATTAACTGTATTTATGTATTTAAACCCCATATTAGCTTGTCCATTATCAATCTTATAAATATATGTTGAATAAGTAATTTCTCCGCTTCCACCATTAAATATAGCAATATAGTCATTTGGAATATTATCACCTTTAGGTTTAATTATTAAAAATAATAATACTATAATTAACGTTGCAGCAACAATTATAATTGGAATAATTTTATTTTTCATTTAATTCACCTCTCAAAATTTTATCAATTCCTTCATTTAAATCATTATATGTTTCATTAAAATTTCCTGTATACCATGGGTCTTTTACATTTTCCTTGTTAAGTTTAAATACTTTATTAAAATCATCATTTTCAAAAATATTTATAGTATTTCTAACATTAGAGTCATCCATGCATATAAAGTAATCAAACTTTTGATAATCATCAATTTCTAATCTTTTAGCTTTATGTTTAGTATAAGAAATATTATTAAGATTAAGAATTTCTTTAGCACCTATATGCATATCATTTCCTTCTTCTTCATATGATGTTGCTCTTGATTCTATATAATATTTATCTTCTAAATTAAGTTTTTTAATTTTATCCTTCATAATAAATTCTGCCATTGGTGATCTACAAATATTACCAAGACAAACAAAACATATTTTTATCATACTATCACCAAATTTATTATATCATAAATTTTAATCTATCAATTTATATTTTTTTAAGATATAATAATATATAGAAAGTAGTGGTGAAATGATAAAGTTTTTAAAGAAGTTTTTTATAGTTTTTATTTTGTTTTTTTATGTATTTCCATTTTTAATTTCTCTTGAAGAAACAGATTCAGAAGAAAGTACAGGTTTTAATGATTATGTAAAAATAACAGATGTCGATTATAAGGCTGTTGTTCTTGATGAACCTACAGAAGGTGGAAAAGTATTAATTACTGAAAGATTGACTTATGATATTCATGCTGCATCAAGATATAATTTATTTTGGGAATTATGGCGTGATTTACCAGAAGATAATGTTGATGGTTTAGAAGTTGATTATAAAGTTAATTATGTTAAACAAATTAATAATAATGGTACTGAGAAAGTTTTTGTACCAAGTGATTTTCTTTTATGGGAAGATAGTGATTTCGTAAACAATCCATATACTTGGTATCATAGTCAAGGTCCATATAATGAAAATCTAAGAAGATATGAAGCATTATTTATATATCCTAATGGAATATATAGAGATAAACTTACATTTGAAATTCAGTATGTAATGAATAATGCATCATTAAAATATGATGATGTTTCAGAATTATATTTAACTATGTATTCGGAAGAAAGTGTTAAAGATTTAAAATCGTTTAAGGGTCAAATATTAGTAGCTGATAAAGATATGCCTAAAAAAGGAAATTATATAGCACATACTTTTGGTACTAATAATAATACATTTGATTTTAAAGAATCAAATAAAAAGAATCCTGGATATCATACCTTCTATTTTGAATTAGATGAAGATGATTTAAAATTTAAAGATTATAATCAATATATTGAATTTACTTTATTATCATTTAATGATGATAAACATTCATTTACAAATTATGCACCTAATAATGTTTATTCTAATGATGTATATTTAGAAGAAGCTAAAGCAGAATTAGAAGAATATGATAATTTACCTATATTAGCAATAAAATGGAAAAAAATTGTATTAGGTCTTAGTATTTTTATATCAGCTATTATGTGTATCTTTGTTCTTAAAAAAGATAGTAAAATTAGAAGTAAACATAATTTCTTTTATCCACATGCACATATTGAATATTTTAGAGATATTCCTAGTGATTTAGATCCTTATTTTGCTTCTAAATTAGTTTTTGCAAAAGATAAGCATAATCCTGACATGGGTGATAGTTATTCAGCTATAACTTTAAATTTAGTTAGAAAAAAATATATTGAATTAAAACGTATTAGTGATACACAAGACTGGGTATTTAATAATATAGTTATAAATATATTATTTGATGGAACTAAACCTTTAGAACCATTAACTTATAATGAAGGATTATATTTTAATTTAATAGTTAAATATGCTAATGGAGGTTTACTTCCTTTAGAATCATTCCAAAAGAAAGTATCAAATGACTTTGATAATGCTGATTCATTTGTTACTTCATTTGAAAAATCAATTGTTGATATTGGTATTTCTGAAGGATATTTCCAAAAAGCTGATTTTGAAGAAGTAAAAAATGAATGTTATAATCAAGGATATGATTATATTTTCGTTGGTATATGTACAATAATTTTTGGAAATTTATTAATAAATAAAACAAGATTAGATTTAGCTTTTGGAGCTTTATTTATACTTGGAATTGCTATGATTCTTTGTGGATTATATCTTAAAAAGAAAAGTAAAGAATATGTACTTTTTACACAACATGGTGAAGAAGAATATAATAAATGGAGAGCATTATATAATTATTTAAATAGTGAAACTCTAATGAAAGAAAAAACAGTTATAGAATTACCTTTATGGGAAAAATATTTAATATATGCAACAGCATTTGGTATTGCAGATAAAGTAGTTAAAGCTTTAGAAATAAAACATCCAGATACTAATGCTAGTGAAATTTTAAATAATAATTATTATCGTTCTACACATTTTAGAACAAACCATAGAACATTTAGTAGAAGTACTAGAAGTGCTTCATCAATTTCAAGAAGCAATCATTCTAGTGGTGGTTCATATTATGGTGGCGGCGGCCGTGGCGGTGGCGGCGGTGGCGGAGGTCACTAATAAAAAAAAGAATAATTTCGGTTATTCTTTTTCTTTGACAAAAAATTCACTTGATTCAATTTTTTCTAATTTTAAAACATCTTTTTCAAAGGTATGATAAATTGTTTTAGAAATATATTTTTCAGCTATTTTTAAAATATAATTATAATCTTCTATATCATCTGGAAAGTATATATTTCCTTTATCTTTATTTTTTAACATCCAACATAAACCCGCTAAAGCAGACATTGCAACCGGTGTAATTGTTGGTGTTTGCCAGAAGGAATTTTTTTGTTTATATAAATAGTTCATCTCTACTCTATTACCTACCCATACTGGTTTAAAATTTTCACCAATAAGTAAAATACCAACATATTCTGTTCCTTCTTTTATTTTTTCTTTATAAACAACTTCTGAGTCTTTAGGACACAAATGTCCTCTAACAGCTAAATTTTCATCTTCGATTTTAGTTCTTGATTTTTCAAGATAATCTTCTGCTAGATGGCATGGCTTATAAACAAACATTACTGATGGTCTATAAATTACTTTTTCATCTTCATATACTTCTAGACTATTAGCAATAGTAATAGTTTCTTCATGTGGTACTAAGTATCCTTCAAAATAACCACCAGGATAAACTGTTTTAATCTTTTTATCTACTGCTAAATCTTTATATTCTAAAAACCCTTTTTCTAAATCTAGTTTCTTACATATATTTTCATCAATATTATTTTCATGGGTTCCAATATTTTGTGTAGCTTCACTTAAAAGTTCAAAAAAGAAAGAGTCAATACACCATGTACTAATTAATTTATCAATATTAAATTCCTCATCTATTTTTTGAAGATCTATATCATTAACATGAATCATCTTTAAACCTAAATGTTTAGCTACTTCATTATATTTATTTTCTTTTAATAATTTTTTTAAATCTTTATTTTTCTTAAATTGTGTTTCTACTACGTAATGTAGTGCTTCTTTTACAAAATGAGATACGAGTCCAGGATTATTACCGTGCTGAAGTAGTATAGGATATTTTATCTTACCTTCAAGTTCTTTTTTCATTTTATTTTTTTTAATATTTTCTTCGAAAATACAATACCAATTACTAGGCCAGTCAGTTTCACCTGTATTAAGATACATTATTTTATTATCTATACACCACCTGCAAATATCTTTTGTTCCAACAGAATCTGCAAAATCTATTAATATATCTCCTTCATTTAAATATTTACTAAATATTTCTATATAATTTTCTTCATTAATTAAAGCATTAATAAAATTAGTTGATATACCGCCCATATTAATAAAGGCTTCAAATTCATATTGATTTTCTGTTATAACATAATAATTATTTTCATTAAATGATATTTCCTTTTTTACTTTTTCATAAAAACTTTTACCAACAGCACCAAAACCAAACTGAACAATTTTTCCTGCAAATTTAATCATTATAATTCTCTTTTTACTTTCTTTAATTTAATTTCTTTTGGTGTTTCAAAGCCATTTGTAAATAAGATTTTTATTTTAGATTGTTCATAGTTATATAAAACTTTGTTTAAATCTTTTTCGATTTTTTCACTTCTTACAATAATGGTATCTATACCATTATCTAAAAAGAATTTTGCTGATGGTAGGTCTTGGTCATATATATCGTAACTATTATCAAATAATGAGTCTAATATTTTATATCTGTTTAAGCGATTTAAGTCTAGTAGAAAGGCTGGATTAGCATTTTCTTTTATTTCTGTTGTTTTTAATTCTTCTGCTCCCCATACTAGTAGTGGTTCAATTATTTCGTTGTCTGTTACAGCTTTTGTATTTATATTAGGATTTGTTCCGTTAAAAACGGGTATTGGTCTATATCCTATTTTGGCTAATGATATTCCTTCTTTAATACTATTTACTCCTACTATATCTACTATAATGGCAGTATTTTTTTTGTGTTTATTTATATAATGTATTTTAGGAATTTCATAGTTTATAAATTCTCCTCTTTGTTTAGGTTTATCAATTCCTATAAATGGTACTGGTCTTATCCAGTCTGTCCATTTTATATTTCTTGGTGCCCATATTTTATATATTTCTTTTCTATGCATTTTTAACCTCTTTCTATGATGACTGGTATATCTTCAGCATGTGAATCAATACGTGGTTTTTCGCTAATTCTAGCGTAAAATCCAGCGTGTTTTCCTTCTACTGTATATGAACCTATACATACGTGATATTTAGTATTATCTGGGCTTATAATTGGCATACTTTTAAATTGTTTTTGTGCTAAATAATTATTAGGATGTTTTTTTACATCTTTTAATATTAATTTATATTCTTCATCATCACAAGCCTCTTTAATGGAAATTTTTTCTCCTACTCTACCACACGCTGGTTTATAAATATAACCTTCTTTATCCTTTAAATCTTTAACTAAAATAGTATGTGGCAGTAACTTTTCCCAAGTATCTAATTTAATACCATTAGCTTTTAAAGTTTCCCATACTAAAGGGAATCTTTTTGTTTGGGCAAAAATAGCAATAGGATGATTACATGATGGTGTTATTGTATCAAAATATCCATCCCATGTTTTAGGTTTAATATCTTTAAGCCATTCAAGTGGTGTAAATCTAAAAATTAGGTCTATTTCACCTTCATAACCATCTAATATACTAATTGCTTTTTTATCTTTAAATCTAATATGATCTGCAGCTCCATATAATGATTTAAATCCTCTTTTTTCCATTTCATCACCAATATACTGCATAACTTGTCTATCATCACTGTATGAAGTACAGTGAACAAACATTATCTTCCCTTTTGGTTTAATTTTCTTTTCAATACTAGTTGCTAAAATATCACCAAAATCAATACTATAATAATCTTTTTTTAGCATTTTTATAGCAAGTTTAGGAAGTAAAGATGCTTCTGCAAAACCTCCAGGTACATCACTATTAACTTCACTAATAACCCAGTTATTATTTATATCTAAATGAAAATCATAACGCATTAATCTAATGTGTTTCTTAGCATCATAATTATTCATTCTTTTTAGTTCATTATATATTTTATTAGGTAGTGCTAATGGTTTAGCTAAATTTAAATTTTGATTTAAAAACTCTTCTGACATTATTGTTTCTTTATCTAATTTTTCTGTTAATTTTTTTATTTCTTTATATTCTTCTTCGCTAAGTACTAAAGCATATTTTGATAAGGTATTACTATCTTTAAATTGGGGATCCCATTTATAACAATCAAATATAGCGTCTAAGCGATATTTTTCAAATTTTTCTTTTGGTATACTTACTAATTTCATATTATGCCTACTTTCTATACCTATTATATCAAAAAAATAACTATTAAAAATAGTTATTTTTCAAGTTCTACTTTAACACTTTGTCTCTCATTATTGTTGGCTTCAAAAAATTGTTCTGATTTAAATCCGAATAATTTAGCAACAATATTATTTGGAAACATTTGAATTTTATTATTATATTTTAATACTGAATCACTATAAAATTGTCTAGCATATGCTATTTTATCTTCAGTTTCAGATAATTCTTGTTGTAAATGTTTATAGTTCTCATTAGCTTTTAATTCAGGATAAGATTCTGCTAAAGCAATTAATTTTGGAACATATTCATTTAATTTTAAATCAGCATTTATAGCTTCTTCATGAGTATTAGAATTTTCATATAAATTTCTTGCTTCAACTACTTCTTTTAATGTTTCTTCTTCATGTTTAGCATAGGCTTTTACAGTTTCAACTATATTAGGAATTAAGTCAAAGCGTCTTTTTAATTGTACATCAATTTGACTCCAGTGATCTTTAACACTATTTCTAAGTTTTACTAATGAATTATATACAATAATTACAAATAGACCAACTACAAGTAAAACAGCTGATACAATTATTACTATAACAACTGAATCCATATTTATATCCTCCTTATTATAAATAATAGCATAAATATATCATAAAATTCAATATTTAATATATAAATATATTAGGATATTTAATATTAGGGTATATTTTTATTGACTTTTTAACGTTTTATAACTATTATAATATAGCACTAAATGAATGGGGAAAAAATTATGAAATTGATAAGGATAATATGTTTAAGTTTCATTTTAGGTCTAAGTATATGTGCTTATCCTAAAACGTATTTAAGTGATAACTTAATATTCTTAGAAGCTAATACAGTTGAATCTAAAAATATTAAATTATTACAAAAAAAATATAATAATACTGATATTAAGGCTATATTAAAAATAGATAAAGAATATCCTGTAGCACAAACTCAAGATAATGATTTTTATTTAAATCATAATTATTATCGTAACTATGATGTTATAGGTTCTATCTTTCTTGATTATAGAGCTAATTTAGAAGATAGTGACAAACTTCTTATTTATGGACATAGTTCTAATATGGTAGATGTTGATTTTAATGTTTTAGAAAATTACTATGATAAGAATTATTATGAAAACAATAAATATATTACTTTAGAAACATTAAATAATATTTATACTTATGAGATTTTCTCCGTTTATATAGAAACAAGTGACTTTACATATATGAATATGAATTTTGATAATGAAGAAGATTATTTTATGCATATTACAAAATTAAAAGATAAATCTTTATATCCTACTAATGTTAATCTAAATGGTAATGATGATATTTTAATATTACAAACTTGTAGTAATCATAAAGATTATCAAAAATATTCTAAAAAGTATTTGTTAGTTATAGCAAGGAGGGTTTTGAATGAAAAATAAAAAATGGTTATCAATTTTATTAGTCTTTGGTACAATTTTAGTTTCATATTTAGGATATTCTAAAAAATTCGTATCAATAGCTGATAGTAAATTATGGCCAGGAAGTAGTTCATCAAATAATAATACATTTGATCATATTGATATTCAGTCAGTAGCATCATTTACTTATTATGTTGATGGTAATCCTATGAATGTTAACATTAATTTCCATGATGATGAAGATGAATTATCAAATGTTAGCATTTATAGAAAAAATCAAGATGGAACATTAACTAATATTCCTGTATCTGGTTCATGGCGTAATCAATCAGGATCGTTTGGTGGTGTTTCAACTGAAAAAGAATATAGCATATCAGGTAAATTTGATAGATACTATGAAAATACAACTACTGAAGTTGTGTATTTAGTTCAATTTAAACTTAATGTTACCATTGCAGGTAAAACAGAAGAATTAGTATATTCTGAAGAATATTCATATAATTCTAGTAACAATGTGTGCCCTGGTAAATCAAGTGGTATGGGGCAAGGAATTGATGTTCTTTTATCAGGAACAAAATTACAAGATTTCTTCTCTGCATCTTTAAAAATTGTTAAAAATGTTGTAGGTGCTGAAGATAACACATTTACATTTAGAGTTAAAGCTTTAAATGAAAATATTGACTTTGATAAAGAAGTTCAAATTACAACAAATGAAAATACAGGTTCTATAATTTTAGGTGGTTTAGTTGCTAACGAAAGTTACTCTATTACTGAAATTAATATTCCTGAAGGATACCAAATCATAGGAGAAAATCCAATTGTATTTACTGCTAGTCAAAATAATACTATTACTAAAACAATTGTTAATAGTGGTAAAGTTGTAAATATTAGTGGTACTAAAACTTGGGATGATAATAATGACCAAGATGGAATTAGACCAGATGATATAATGGTAAGATTATATGCTGATGGAAAAGAAGTAGCAAGCAAAAAAGTAACAGCAAATGATAACTGGACATATAATTTTACAAATATGCCAGAATATAATGGTGAAAATAAAATAACTTATACAGTAAAAGAAGATACTGTTAAGGATTATACTACTAAAGTTGATGGATATAATATTACTAATACTCATGAAGTAGAAAAAACAAATGTTAAAGGTACTAAAACTTGGGAAGATAATAATGACCAAGATGGAATTAGACCAGACTTTATTAAAGTAAGATTATATGCTGATGGAGTTGAAGTAGCAAATAAAGAAGTTACTAAAAAAGATAATTGGACATATAATTTTACAAACTTAGATAAATTTAATAATGGAAAAGAAATTAAATATACAGTATCTGAAGATGCTATAGATGGTTACACTACTACTATTAATGGATTTAATATTATTAATAAACATGAAATAGAAAAAATAAATGTAAGTGGTACTAAAACTTGGGAAGATAATAATAACCAAGATGGAATTAGACCAAATAGTATTACTGTAAAATTATATGCCGATGGAAAAGAAGTAGCAGAAAAAACAGTTACTGCAAATGAT
>CAJGDV010000022.1 GCA_904502155.1 uncultured Bacilli bacterium | reverse complement strand
TTACAACATTATGTCCAGTAGTATGCTTAATAGCATTTGGTGCTCATGAAATTATTAATTTTAACTTAGCATTATTTGCTGGATTAATAGCTGGGGTATTATCTTCAATCTTCGTTGCTTCTCAATTATGGTATGATTTTGAAAAAAGAGAAATTGGAAAACCAATTAAGAAAAAATGGTATGAAGAAGAAGACCCAGTAAAAGAACCTAAAAAGAAAAAGAAAGCTAATGCATAATTGCATTAGTTTTTTTTATATAAAACAAATATTAGAATTTAATCTACTATGAGATTAAATTCTTTTTTTCAGTAAATAAATATGTTATAATTAATAGTAGGTGATAATATGAAAGAATCGAATGTAAAAAAAATAGGGGTAGCAATTGTATTTATATCAATATTACTTGTTTATACTAATTTAGTTGTAGAAACATTTAATGAAAAAACGGAAATTCTAGACAAAGATAAGTCAGAAATTGTTATTGATCCTTATGAAAATAATGTTGAAATTGAAAAAGAATATAACAATGTAAGAGAAGGTATTTTAACAGAAGAATTAGATTTTCTTATCCAAAAAGATACATATTCAAAATTTAGTGAAGAATTATCAAAAGATAAAATTGTACTTTTAAAAAATTTAAAATTTCCTCAATTATATAAACGTCAAAAAGGGTTTAATGAAAATATAAATAATAGAGGTTTATATATTAATAATGCTTATGAAAGTAATAATAAATTTATTCAATCTCTTATTTTTATGAATCTTAATTCATCTGATTTTGAATTAATTAATAATTTCTCTAATGATGCATTAATATATAAATCAAGAATAAGTTTAAATAGAGTAAATGAAGTTAAAAATAGTTTACTTGGTCCTGATGTTGTTTTTGAACCATCAACATTTAATTTTATGAATGAAAATCAAAATATTTTATATAATTATGATAATAATAGTATGTATTATTTAGTTGGTGAAAGAGAGTTTGAATTAAAAAATAATAGTATTTTTGGAGTATATGAAGAAATATACGATGTAGAAGAAGAAGATGATTTTATATATGTATATAGTAATTTAGTTTCATATAATGCTATTTATAGCTTTGATTTAAAAAATGAAGATTATTCAAAATCAATTAAACTTCAAATTTATAATGGCGTATTCCAAGAATATTATGATAGTACTAATCAAGATTTTGAAATTTTTATAAAAAGAGCATTAAACCTTAAAAATAATAAATTTATGTATACATTCAAAAAAGCTAGTGATGGTAATTATTATTTCCATAGTTCAATGAATGTAAAATAATTATTAACCTTGTAAAAACAAGGTTTTTTATTGCTTGCGTAAACTAGACAATTAGTATATAATTATACATATAAAGGTGGTGATTTTATGCGCAAAGATAAACCAAATTTGACATTTGAAGAACTAAGGGAAAAAGTAATAACATATATTAATGATGAAAAAGACTTAGATATGATTAGAAAAGCATATATGCTTGCTTTTGAAAAACATTTTGGAGTAAAAAGAAAAAGTGGTGAAGATTATATTATACATCCACTTAATGTAGCATATATTTTAACGGAAATATTTGCGGATGCAGCAACAATTCAAGCAGCTCTTTTACATGATGTAGTAGAAGATACTGATGTTACAATTGATGAAATAACTGAAATGTTTGGTAGTGAAGTATCTCTATTAGTAGATGGGGTTACTAAAATTAACAAATTAAATTTCCAATGTGATAATGAAGCAATGATTGCAAATCATCGTAAAATATTAGTAGGACTTACTGAAGATGTTAGAGTTATTATAGTAAAATTAGCAGATAGACTTCATAATATGAGAACGTTATGGGTTATACCTGAAAAGAAACAAAAATTAAAAGCTAAAGAAACTTTAGATATTTTAACACCAATAGCGCATCGACTTGGTATTGGTAGTATAAAAAGTGAACTTGAAGATTTATCACTAAGATATTATAAACCAGATGTATATTTTGAAATTGTTGAAAAATTAAATCAAAGCAAAGCGGAAAGAGACGAATTAGTTGTTAAAATGAAAAATTCAGTATCAGGGATTTTAAATGAACATGATATTAAACATGAAATTAAAGGGCGCGCTAAAAGCATTTATAGTATTTATAAAAAATTAGATAAAGGTAAAAAATTCTCGGATATATTTGATCTTTTAGCTTTACGTGTTTATGTTGATACTGAAGCAGAATGTTATCAAGCACTTGGAATAATTCACTCAAAATATAGACCTATTCCAAAACGTTTTAAAGATTATGTAGCAATGCCTAAAACTAATATGTATCAATCGTTACATACAACTGTTTTTGGTGAAGGTGGACAGTTATATGAAATCCAAATTAGAACATATGAGATGGATAGAATCGCTGAATTAGGTATAGCATCTCATTGGTCTTATAAAGAAAAAGGAAGTAATGTTAAAGCGAGTATGAAAAATACTATGGAACAAAAACTTCAATTCTTTAGAAATATTATGGAATTAAAACAAGAAGAAGTAAATGATGAAGCCTTTGTTAAATCAGTATCAGAAGAAGTATTAAAAGAAAATATTTATGTCTTTACACCAAAAGGTGATGTAATTGAACTTCCAATTGGATCAACACCAATTGATTTCGCATATCGTGTTCACTCTGGAGTTGGTGATAAAATGGTAGGAGCTATTGTAAATAATAATATCGTACCATTAGATTATCAACTTAAAGATAATGATATAGTAAAAATAAATACTAATAAAAATTCAGTAGGACCAAGTCGTGAATGGATTAATATGGCGTTTACTAGTTCTGCTAAAAATAAAATTAAAGGTTTCTTTAATAAAATTGATAAAGAAGGATATATTCAAAAAGGGGAAGATATTCTTAAAGAAGAATGTCGTAAAAGAAAAACTTCTTATGCTGAATTGACTTCAAATGAAAATATGGATAAATTCTTAAAAGAATATAAATTCCAAAATGTTCAAGAATTTTTTGTTAACGTTGGAAATGGTAAAATAACACCAATTATGCTATATAATCTATTAAATCAATCAAATGAAACTAAAGCTGATTTAATTCTTAAAAAGGCAACTAATAATTATAAAGTTGTATCACAAGTAAGTAAAAATGATATTATAGTAGAAGGTATTGATGATATTAAAGTTAATGTAGCATCATGTTGTAAGCCAGTTCCAGGGGATAGAGTAATAGGTTATATAACTAAAGGTCATGGTATTACTGTGCATAGAGCTGTATGTCCTAATGTTAGCGAACTTGAAGAAAGATTAATTGAAGTAAAATGGAATGCTAAAATAAGTAAGAAATATTTAACAACTCTTTTAATAAGAGCAAGTGAAAATAAAAATATATTATTAGATGTTATTTCTAAAACATCTAATACCGATATTACAATTCAATCTATTAATTCAATATCAAATAGTACTAATGAATATTTATTTGAAATAACAGTAGATGTAAACAAAAAAGAAACATTAGCTAAATTTATGAATGAAATTGATTCAATTCCAAGAATAGTTAGTGTAGAAAGGATAATTAAATAATGAAAGTAGTAGTACAAAGAGCACTAGATGCTAGTGTAGAAGTAGATAAAAAAGTAATAGGAGAAATAAAAAAAGGGTTAATGTTATTAGTAGGATTTACAGAAGGAGATAACAAAGAAACAATCATTAAAATGATTAATAAGATTATTAATTTAAGAATTTTTGATGATGAAAATGGAGTTATGAATAGATCATTACTAGATACTAAAGGAAGCATTTTAAGTATTTCACAGTTTACTTTATATGCAGATACAAGAAAAGGAAGAAGACCAAGTTATTTAAATGCTCTAAGAGGAGAAGAAGCAACAAAATTATATGATGAATTTAATAAATTACTTAGAGATAATAATATTAAAGTTGAAACAGGACAATTTGGAGCTGATATGAAAGTTCGTTTTACTAATGATGGTCCTGTAACAATTATTTTAGATAGCGAGGACTATAAATAATGTTTAAAAACAAATTAAATTATAAACTATTAAATATGTTATTATTTATAGGTATAATTTATTTGTTTTATCAAACTAATGGATTATGGATTACAGTAGGAAACAAGGTTGTAAAAATTTTGTTTCCTTTCTTAATCGCATTTGCTATAGCGTATGCTTTATATCCAATAGTTAGATATTTACAAAATAAAAAAATACCAAAAAATATTAGTGTGTTTATAACTATTTTTTTAGTTATAGGTTTAATAGCATTTATAGGTATAACTATAGTTCCAATGTTGTTTGATCAATTAGGAAGTCTATTTAATGCTATAATTGCTTTTATAAAAGAGATGTCAATGAAATATGATATAGACTTTGGACCACTTCAAAATACGCTTACAAAGACTTTTAATAGTTTTTTAAAGGATATTAGTATATTTATATCTAATGGTGCTTTATCATTTATAGGAGCAAGTTTTAGTTATATTTCAACAACAATTATTATTTTTGCTTCTGCTATATATCTACTTGTAGATATGGAAAATATTAGAAACAAAATAAAAATTTATTTTAAAAATAAATCTAAAAAAACTTATAACTATGTAAAAGCATTAGATATATCTATGAAAAACTATTTAGATGGATTTACAAAAATAATTTTTATAACAATAATTGAATATACTATTACTTTTGCAATTATAGGTCATCCTAATGCCATTTTATTAGGTTTTCTAGCTGCATTAGGTAATTTAATACCTTATTTTGGAGGATTAATAACAAATATCATTGCATCAATTACAGCCTTTGTAATAAGTCCTAGTTTATTTATAAGAACTCTTGTTGCATTCTTAGTTTTATCAGCTGTAGATAGTTATATTATTAATCCATATGTATATGGAAGAACAAATGAATTACATCCTATCATGGTAATTTTTTCTGTCTTTGCAGGAGGAATATTATTTGGTTTAATCGGAATTATGATTTCACTTCCTGTTACGATTTTAATAATTACAACTATAAATTATTATAAAAAAGATATGAAAAATAAATTTAATGAATTAAGAGAGATGTAGTCACAAATATATAATTTTTCCATTTTAGTATAAAAAAAATAATTAAATTATAAATAATTATTGACAAACTTTTTAAAAATTAGTTATAATGCAATTAACGACAATTATACATTATTTATTTAGGCAGTACTGATAGAATTATGAATAAAGAGAGAATACGTAAGGTGAAAGTATTCCATAACCTATTAAGGAATATCAACTAAAAAACAAAAAAATAATAATCGTAAATCTGCGTTAAAGATACAAGAGGTAGCTAAGTCTATAAAGTAAGGTGGTACAGCGATCAATTCGCCCTTACATTTATAGACTTTTTATGTACCTAAAAGGGAGTGAACAAAATGAAAAACGCACAATGTTATAGTATTTTATATGAAAAAATTTTAATGGACCATTTAGGACTATTTGTATATAGACCTTTAGAAGTAATTGAAGGAAATTTAATTGAAGTTGATGGGCAAAAGATCTTCACAACAGAAGCTAATGAATATTTCTATTTAAATACAGATCCAAAAATCTTTGATGAAAATATTCATCATGTAGTTGGAAATGTATTTCCAGTAGATATAATTGATAAAACATTACCAGGATTAAACGAAGATCAAAAAAGAGAATTTTTATTCCAAGATGCATTTAATCAATTATGCTTCGGTATGTACTTACAAGAATTTGATAAAATAGAATTATCTATGGTAGATTTAAACAATGCATTTGCACAAATGTATGTTACAAATTTAATGAATGAAAAACCAGAAAAATATCGTGAAATGGTATTAGAAGAAGAAAGAAAATATTTAAAAAATAAAATAGGATTTAATCAAACAGGAAAGCAAGATGTAGTAGATCCATTTAAGAAAAAAAATACAATAGGATTCATAAGTGAACCTAGAGAAGATGAAGAAAATAAAAAAACAAAGAAAAAAGTTAAAATAGGTTTTCAACTTTAAAATAAAGGTGAAACCCAAGTTATAGATTAAAAAATGTAAAAAATACACTTGACATAATTTTAAAATAATTTTATAATTCAATTAATGGCATAATTAATCTATGACATTTATCTTAGACCAAGTAGCTTTATGTGTAGGGTATAGAGAAAATGCGTTTGGTGAAAGCATAACTGAGCATACTGACGAAATCACTAAGATTATATAATCGTAAATCTGCGTTAAAGATATAAGAGGTAGCTAAGTCTATAAAGTAAGGTGGTACCACGCGCAATGCGTCCTTACATTTATAGACTTTTTGTGTATTTATTTAAGGAAGGAGAGATATTTTATGACAACAATTATTACCAAAAATTCAATAATTACAGACATTTCGTATACTTTTTCAAACTTAAATAATTACAATTACTACAACTAAACTTTTTTGCATTGAAAGTTTTTTAAGCAAACATAATTTAAGCAAAAACACCTATGTAGATATTGTAATTATCTCTAGGTGTTTTTTTAGGAAAAAGGAGCAAAGACATGAATGAATATACAGCAATTCTTATGGAAAAAATAAAACTTAATGATGATATGTTTGTATTTAAAGCTAAAAAAGCTTTAAAAGGATCGCTAAAAAAAGAAAATGGCAAGGAAGTTTTTGTAGACGAAGACAATGTTAAACATGTTGTATTAACTGATTTTAGAATGTTTGATGAAGGCGTAGCCTTTCCTGTAAAAAATAATGATTTATTACAACAAGCTGCAACAATAAATATAGACATTGCTAAACAAAGATATTTTGAACTTGCCAAAACTTTATTAAATATAGGATTTGTAAAAGATGATTTTGTAAAAACATCTCTTACTATTGATAGTTTATATGATTTATATGTAAAATTATATAATTTAGGATTTGCTAAATTAAATCCAAATTTAATAAAAAAACCAAAAAATAAAAATATGTTAAATGACAATGAAATATTAGAATTTAAATGGTTACCACAATATATTTTATATGTTATAGAAGATATTTTATTAATGCGAGACATGAATGAAATAAGGGCTAATTTAATAGATTTAGCAGAAGATATTGAAAAATGTCTTAAAAGTATAGGTGATGAACCTAAAAAATTAACAGCACCAAAGAAAGAGGAAAACAACATGAGTGAACACGAAAAAAGAGAAAAAGAATTAAACGAAGTATTTAATAATCAAAAAAGTAAATTTGCTTTTGATTATAAAGAAGTATTTGAAATGATGGATGAAAATCTAATTGGAAGAAGCGCAACTATAGACGCTTTACTATCAGTAATTGATAGAACTGATAATATTTCAAATAAAAGTAAAAAGAAAAGTGCTATTATTATAGGACCTACAGGAACAGGTAAAACAGAAACATTTAGACAATTAAAAAAAGCCTTACCAAATAGACCTGTAATTATAGTTGATACAAACCAATTAACACAAGAAGGATATGTTGGTGGAACAATTGAAAAAAATGTTTTACTATCACTATTATTAGAATGTAATAATGATTTAGAAAAAGCTAGACATGGAATCGTAATTTTTGATGAATTAGATAAAAGAGCTGATACATCAAAAACAGGAAATGAAAATGTCAATGGAGGAGCTGTTCAAAACCAATTATTAAAATTTATGGAAGGAACAGTTTATGATGTACCAGTAGGAAGAAATCAAACTGTTAAGTTTGATACATCAGATTTAGTAGTTATGGCTTGCGGAGCATTCCAAGAAATCTTTAATAGTATTGAAGAAGAAGTTGTAAAGAAAAAAGGAACATTAGGATTTAGTATGGAATCAGCTAAGGAATCAAGAAGCCAAGATGAAGTATTAAAGGAAAAATATATGAGTATATCAACTAGTGATTTAGAAGATTATGGAATATCTTCACAATTAATAGGAAGATTTGAAACAGTAATCATTTTCCCACCACATACTGTAAATGAATTAATAGAACTTGAAACAAATAAATCAACATCTAATTTACAATGTGAAATTGAATATTTTGGAAAAAATGGTGTTGAAGTAGTTTGGGAAGAAAGTTTTATTGAAGAAGCTGCTAAAGAAGCATATAAACTTAAAACTGGAGGACGTGCTTTATCAAATATTATTTCTAACTGCTTAGGAAATCTAGCATCAGAAATTAAGAAAAACCCAGGACTTTACAAAATTATTTATTTACCAAAAGAAGCTGTAAAAGATCCAAACTCAGTTAAGTTATTAAAAAATGATGGTTCTATTGTATCTGTAGGAGATATTAGAAATAAAAATCAAGTAGAATATTCTGAAAGAAAGAATATAAATAAATTAGAACCAAATAAAGACGCTTTAAGCGAATTCTTAAATAAACAAGCTGTACTTGATAAAGAAGGAAGCAAAGAATTTGTTAAGATTAAAGAAGAAGAAAAAGTAAAAAAACTAAAATAAAAAAGGAGAAGAGTATATGGAAAATGTAATTTTAGTACAAAAAATATCCGTTGGTTCAAAATTAAATATTTTTAAGCCTATAAATATCTTGTCTGGACATTTTGAATATGAAAACGGAAAGTCAGTTTTCCGTACTCTAGATGGTAATGTTTATGACACTATCGATAATTTAAATTTTGATGTTTACACTAATGATTTTGGGGTAGGATATGCTTATTCTGACGAACAATTATTAAAAATGTATGACACAGATGATATTAATATAGCAAGATTAAAATATTTAAGTGATTTTGAAGAAAAACTTCATATGGGGTATATTAAAGATAATAAACTAGAGAAAACTACAATTGATTATAAAAAAATAAAAAATCAATTATGCAGTGATATTTTCTTTGATAATTTAATTAAAAGTGTAAATCAAGCTGCAAAATCTAATGACCCAGAAGTTGCATTAGCAGTAATAAAAGCACTTAAATTTGATTTACAAACAATACAAGATAAAAAAACTGATTATTCAATGATAATTAAAGGACCACAAAAAGAAGAAAAACAACAAGAAGTAAAAAAAGATGATGCAAAATTATATGATATTAATTATTATATGCAATTAATAGAAAAACCAATGAAGGATTTAAATAATCTAGTTGGATTAGAATCTGTTAAAGAAGAAGTTAATAAATTAGTAAATTATATAATTTATCGTGAAAGTACAAAAGAATATTTAAATCATGAACCACTTAATTTAAATATGATTTTTTCTGGAAATCCAGGTACTGGTAAAACAACTGTCGCAACAATACTAGCTGATATTTTATGCAAATTAGGATATTTAAAAAGAAATAAAGTTTCAGTTATTGGATCACATGACTTAATAGGTGAATATGTAGGTCATACAGCACAAAAAACTGAAAAATTATTAAGAGAAAATAAAGGTGGGGTAATCATTCTTGATGAAGCTTATACTTTAGCAAGTGAAGGGCAAAAATTCAAAGATGATGCTCTAGGTGTAATTTTAAAAGAAATGGAAAAAAGAGATACAGTATTTATATTTGTAGGTTATGAAAAAGAAATGCAAAACTTTATAGATATGAATTCAGGAATTATTTCAAGAATAGGTCTATCTGTTAATTTTAAAGATTATAGTGTTGATCAATTATACGAAATGTTAATAAATAGAATTGAAAGAATGAATAAAGATTCTGAATCTAAATTTAAATTACATTTCTCACCTGAAGCTACTGAATTGGTAAAAAAATTAATTGAGGAAGCAATAAATGAAAAGAATTTTGGAAATGCTAGATATATTAATAATTTAGCAGATACAATTTTAAGAGAAAAAGCAAATACAATTGCAAATTGTAAGACTAAGGAAGAACTACTAACAATTTATCCGGAAAATATTCCAGTAGTTCAAAAGAAACATAAAACAAAAGTAATTGGTTTTATGAATGATCAAAAATAATTTATGTTATTATATTAGAGGTTTAGTAAATCTTAACATAAAAGGATAGTTACACACATTTGAAACGCAGTATAATTTTAACATATCTAATGAACAGTTTATTAAAACCCCAAATATAATTGGGGTTTTTTCTAAATTAGTTCCTTGTTAACTATAAGATTCTACTAAAAAATAGGAGGATTTTATGTACGTAATTAACGAAAAACAAGCGCTTAAAGAATTAGAAAAAGGTTGTAAAAAAGCCGTAGATATATTAAAAAATGATGAAAGAGTAGAAGACTTCTTAAGACAAGTCGAAGCTAAATTAAGAACAATACCAAAAATTGGTGATGAATTAGCAATGATTCCAATTATGGCATCATTAATAAGAAGTTTTGTTAGAGGAGAATACCAACAAATTCCATCAGGAACAATAATCGCCGCTACAGGTGCTCTAATTTACTTTTTATCAGCTGTAGACTTAATACCAGATATAATTGCTGGACTTGGATATTTAGATGATATTTCTGTTATAGGAGTATGTTTAAAACTAATTAAAAGTGATGTAAATGATTATCTTGAATGGAGAAATAAACACGACGAAATGATGAAAAAGAAGACTTTAAAAAAATAAGTCTTTTTTATTATATTGACAAATAGTAAATTTAATGATAAATTAATCTTGTATTTGTTTAGAGGAGTAATTATATACTAATTTAAAGAGAGCTAATGGATGGTGGAAATTAGTAATATAGGTATAATGAAGACACTAAATATTAAGAATAATCGTAAATCTGCGTTAAAGATTAGAGATAGAATTTAAAATCTATAAAGTAAGGTGGTACCGCGTGTAATACGCCCTTACATTATGGATTTTTTTTATTTTTTAGGAGGAATTAATATGATACAAAAACCAAAAGGAACTTATGATGTATTTGGAGAAAAATCAAGACAAATAAAATATATTGAAAAAATAATCAATTCAGTAATGGAAAAGTATAACTATGAATATATGAAAACACCAGTTTTTGAAAGTAGTGAACTTTTTCACCGTGGAGTTGGTGAAACAACTGATATCGTAACAAAAGAAACATATGATTTTACTGATCGTGGTGGAAGAAATATGACATTAAGACCAGAAGGTACAGCAGGAATATGTAGAAGTTATGTTGAAAATAAAATGTATGGAACATATAGTATGCCTGTAAAATGTTGGTATTATGGTTCTATGTATAGATATGAAAGACCACAATCAGGAAGATTTAGAGAATTTACTCAATTTGGTTGTGAAGTATTTGGTTCAGATAACCCTCTTGTTGATGCTGAAATTATAAGTATTCCAGTAAATATTTATAAAATTTTAGGTCTTAAAGGAATTAAAGTTAAAATTAATTCTTTAGGAGATAAAGAATCAAGAGAAAATTATAGAGAAGCATTAATTAAGCATTTTGAAGGTGAAATAGATTCATTATGTGCTGACTGTAAAGAAAGATTTTTAAAAAATCCACTTCGAATTTTAGATTGTAAAATAGATAGTAATAAAGAAATAATGAATACTGCACCAACAACAATTGATTACCTTAATGAAGAAAGTAAAAAACATTTTGAAAAAGTAAAAAAATGTTTAGATGCTATGGATATAGATTATGAAGTAGATCCTAAAATAGTTAGAGGACTTGATTATTATACTCATACTGTATTTGAAGTAGAAGCTGATATAGAATCATTTGGAAGTCAAAAAGTATTATGTGGTGGAGGAAGATACAACGGACTTGTAGAAGCTATTGGAGGCCCAAAAACAAGTGGGGTAGGATTTGCTATCGGACTTGAGAGATTATTAAATGCACTTGAAGCTGAACAAATAGTATTAGATGAAGAAAATAGTATTGATGTATATGTAGCTCCAATGAGTGAAGAAGAAGAAACTTATGCGTTAGGACTTACACAAATGTTAAGACTAAGCGGATTTAAAGTAGATATGGATTATATGAATAGAAAATTAGCAAATAACTTTAAAATGGCTGATAAAATGCATGCTAAATATATTATGATTATAGGAGACGTTGAAGCAAGTACAGATATTATTACAATTAAAAATAATAATACAAAAGAAGAACATAAAATAAAACTAGAAGATGTAATAGATTTCTTAGATCAAAATTTAGAGGAGGAAGAATAACATGATAATGAACACAAATTATAATATTAATAATGTTGGTGAAACAGTTACTTTAAAAGGATGGGTAAGTAAAAAAAGAAATCTTGGAGGACTTTTATTTATAGATCTTAGAGATAGAAGTGGAATTATTCAGTTAATAGTAAGACCAGAAAATAAATTCTATGAACAAGCAAGTAGTTTAAAAAATGAAAGTACTATTAAAGTAACAGGAGAAATTATTAAAAGAGAAAGCGTAAATAAAAATATACCAACCGGAGAAATCGAAGTAATCGTAAATGATTTAGAAGTATATAGTACTTCACTTGATTTACCTTTTGAAATTTCAAATGATTGTACAGCACTAGAAGATACAAGATTAAAATATCGTTATTTAGACTTAAGACGCGAAAATTTAAAAAATAATATTATTACAAGACATAAAGTAGTTACATCAATAAGAGAATATTTAAATAATAATGATTTTATAGAAATTGAAACACCAATTTTATGTAAATCAACACCAGAAGGAGCAAGAGACTTCTTAGTACCATCAAGAGTTTCTAAAGGATCATTTTATGCTTTACCTCAATCTCCACAATTATTTAAACAACTTTTAATGGTATCAGGATTCCAAAGATACTATCAAGTTGCAAGATGTTTTAGAGATGAAGACTTAAGAGCTGACCGTCAACCAGAATTTACTCAAGTAGATATGGAACTTAGTTTCGTTGATGAAGAAGATGTAATGCAAATGGTAGAAGGATTATTTAAAAAAGTATTTAAAGATGTAATTAATTATGATATAAAATTACCTTTAATGAGAATGAAATATGATGATGCTATGGAACTATATGGTTCAGATAAACCAGATTTAAGATTCGATATGAAAATTAATAATATTACAAAAATATTTGAAAATACAGAAATACCTTTCTTAAAATCTAGTTTAGAAAACAATAATATTATTAATTGTATTGTTGCTAAAAACGTTGCAACTAATTATTCAAGAAAAGAAATTGATAAATTAACAGATTTTGTTAAAACTTATAAAGCATCAGGTTTAGCATTCTTAAAATTTATTAATGGTGAATTAACAGGAAGTTTAAAAGGCTTAAATGAAAATGAAATTAATGGTTTAATTAATGAACTTAAATTAGAAGAAAATGACTTAGTGTTAATTGTTACTGCTAATTACAATGTAACTAAAGCTTCACTTGGAGCATTAAGATGTAAATTAGGTCGTGACCTTAATTTAATTGATATAAATGATTATAAATTCTTATGGGTTACTGATTTCCCAGCATTCGAATATTCAGAAGAAGAAGGAAGATTCATGGCAACACATCATCCATTTACAATGCCTAAAGATGAAGATGTTGATAAATTATTAACAGATAAAGGAAATTGTTATTCAAAAGCTTACGATATCGTATGTAATGGATATGAAGCTGGTGGAGGAAGTATTAGAATCCATGATAATGATATTCAACAAAAAATGTTTGAAGCATTAGAATTAACAGAAGAACAAATTGAAGATAAATTCGGATGGTTTAAAGATGCTTTAAAATATGGTACTCCACCACATGGAGGACTTGCAATTGGTTTAGAAAGACTTGTTATGTTACTAGTTAAATCAAATAATATTAGAGATGTTATAGCATTCCCTAAAACAGCAAGTGCTTCAGACTTAATGAGTGAAGCTCCAAATATTGTTGATGAATCACAATTAAAAGAATTAGGAATAAAACTAGATATTTAGTTTTATTCTTTTTTTATATTATGATATAATTTATTATAGAAAGTAGGAATAATATGAAAAAAGGATTTACATTAGTTGAAATGCTAGGAGTATTTATACTTCTAGGTGTAATAGCATTAATTGCAGTACCATCTATTTTAAAAATGAGTGAAGAATATGAATATGATACATTTGTTGAATCAGCAAAAGGAATATTAACAGCTGCAGAAACATTTCATGCTGAAAATGATTATGAAAACTTCCCAGTAGGTGGCTTAAAAATTGATGATAATAGACTTAATATTAAAAATAAAGAACAATTCGAAGATGGATTAGTTGTTTATGATGAAGATACACAAAAATTTGAATTACAATTAATTACAAATGGTACTTTTTGTGCTAATGGGTCTAAAGACAATTTAAAAATAACAAAAGGAAATTGTGATACCGATTCATCATGTTTTGAATTTCAAGATAACACAATATTAAAATATAATTTTGACAAAGAAGAATGTCCAAATGTTATAAAAATTCCAGAAAGAATAAATGGAAAACAAGTAAAAACAATAGGAAAATATGCATTTGTAGAAATAGAAGAAGAAAAATATTGTTCATCAAATAATTTTGCTTCTAAAACATTAAAAAACTATGATTACCAAGAATCTTCTAGTGAAGTATGTTTATTAAAATCATTAGTAGATGGAGATTATTATGATAGTAAATTAGAAACCATAATATTCCCATCAACATTAGAAGTTATTGAAAAAAATGCTTTTATAGGTTCTAATATTA
>CAJGDV010000021.1 GCA_904502155.1 uncultured Bacilli bacterium | reverse complement strand
AATTAACAGGATGTATAAGTATTTGCTACAAATGTAGTGAAGTTGAGTATGAATATGAATTTAAAACTAGTTGCCAAGGTTAGGAGGATTATATGAAAAAAAATAAAGGTTTTACTTTAGTCGAATTAATTTCAATCCTAACAATATTAGGTATTATAGCTTTAATTACTATTCCAATTATGACTAAAACAATAAATAATGCCAAAATAAAAGCATTAAGAGAACAAAAAACAGCTATTATTGAAGCTGCTAAAAAATATGCTTTAGATATAGCAGAAGATTTACCAAAATATGATGGAGATATATATGCAGTTAAAGTATCTGATCTTAGAAATAGTCCATATTTAGATGAAGAAAATATTATTGATCCAACAACTAACAAATCAATGAATGGTTGTGTAAACATAATTTATGATGGTCAAAAAGGTAAGTATTCATATAGTTATGTTGATACATGTAAAACATATGCATCTAGTCCAGAATTAGATGAAAATATGATACCAATTGTTTATCGCAATAATAGATGGGAAACAATAGGTAAAACAAAATGGTACGATTATGATAATAAAGAGTGGGCTAATGCTGCTATTGTAAAAGATGTTAGTAAATATAAAAATTTAGATGCCGGAGTAGAAGTTTTAGATGATGATATAGTTGCTATGTTTGTATGGATTCCACGTTATAGTTATACTATTCAAAAAAACAATAAAAATGGGGAAACAACATATGGTTATAATTCAACTAATATTGCAACTCCTGGTTCAATTGATATTAAATTTATAGATAGAAATGTAACCGATGATGGTGTAGGATATTATTATGGAACATCAGCATCAAATTATCATACATCTGATGCTTTTTGGAATGATTATGATAATGATGGTGTAAAAGAGGATAATGAACAACTTAATGGTATTTGGGTAGGTAAATTTGAAACAGGTATTGCTTCCAATACATTATGTTCAATTAATGATGGAGAGGAAAACTGTAATAAGGTAATTGATGGTTCTGAAATTTATATTAAAAATAATTTAAAATCGTTAAGATACCAAAGTATTGCAAATCAATTTTATACAGCTTTAAATCTTGGAAAATACTATAATTTAGAAGCAGAAACTAAAATGATGAAAAGTTCAGAATGGGGTGCTATAACTTATTTAGCACAATCTATTTATGGAAGGTGTTCAACTAAAGAAACATGTACAGAAATAGGGAAAAATGAAAATACAGGTTTTGTGACTGCTAATGGTGACTATAAAAATAATCTAAATCAATCAACAACAGGTAATATAACAGGTGTTTATGATGTAAATGGTGGTTCTTGGGAAGCTTCAATGTCTTTTCATAACTCTTTGTCATTAGAAGAATCATCACTTAGTAATATTAAATCAAAATATTATGAGATATATTCCTCAACAGATCCTTCCATAGCATGTAATAATGATGTATGTTATAGTCATGCTTTATCTGAAACGAAAAAATGGTATAATGGATTAAATAAAATGCCTGATGATGAAAAAAAACATATAATCCACGGAGGAGATAAACAATATAAAGGTGGCTCAGGTTTTGCATATTATGATCACCATGGTATTGGCTCAAATACAACTTTTAGAATTATAATACAGTTAAAATAAAATTAAAGTTGACAAATAATATTTTATAGTCTATAATCAATTTATCAATGCGATGATGGGGTTGGAATCCCGGAGTAATATAAACGAAGCTGATTCTTTTAGAATAAGTAAGGTGGAACCGCCCAGTTGGGTCCTTACAATCTAAAAGAATCTTTTTGTATTTAGAAAGAAGGTAATATTATGGAACAATTAACAATGGAAAAATTAACAGCTTTATGTAAGCAATATGGATTTATATTTCAAGGTAGTGAAATATATGATGGTTTAGCAAATACATGGGATTATGGTCCTGTAGGAGTTGAACTTAAAAATAATATTAAAAAAGTTTGGTGGAAAAGATTTGTACAAGAATCTAAACACTCATATGGTGTAGATGCTGCAATCTTAATGAATCCTCGTGTTTGGGAAGCAAGTGGACATGTTGGAGGATTCTCAGATCCACTACTTGATTGTAAAGAATGTAATACTCGCCATCGCGCTGATAAATTAATTGAAAATTTTACTGATGAAATCAATCCTGATACATTAAATGATGAACAATTATACAATTATATTATGGAACACAAAATACCTTGTCCAAAATGTGGAAAAGTAAACTATACTGAAATTAGACAATTTAACTTAATGTTTGAAACAAATAGAGGTGTTGTAAAAGATAATGCTTCAAAAGTTTATTTAAGACCAGAAACAGCACAAGGGGAATTTGTTAACTTCTTAAATGTTCAAAGAACAATGAGAACTAAAGTACCATTTGGTATTGGACAAATTGGTAAAGCATTTAGAAATGAAATTACACCAGGTAATTTTACATTCAGAACAATTGAATTTGAACAAATGGAACATCAATTATTCTGTAAAGAAGGAACAGATTCTGATTTTTATCAAGAATACAAAGCTAAAGCATGGCAATTCTTAAAAGATATTAACATGAAAGAAGAAAATTTAAGATATAAAGATCATGAAAAATTAGCACACTATGCTAAAGAAGCTTGTGATATTGAATTTAAATTCCCATTCGGATGGGGAGAATTAATGGGTACTCATAATAGAACTGATTATGACTTAGGAAGACATCAAGAATATTCAAAAAAATCAATGGAATATTTAGACCCAGAAACAAATGAAAAATTTGTACCTTATGTAATTGAATCATCAATGGGATGTGATCGTTTAACATTAGCTGTACTTGCAAATGCATACGAAGAAGAAAAATTAGAAAACGACACAAGAGAAGTTATGCATTTCCATCCAGCTATAGCTCCATACAAAGTAGCAGTACTTCCATTAATGAAAAAATATCATAGTGAAAAAGCTGAAGAAGTATATGCTATGCTTGCAAAATACTTTAATACATCATACGATGAAACAGGAAATATTGGTAAAAGATATAGAAGACAAGATGTAATTGGGACACCATTCTGTGTTACTATCGATGAAGATACATTAAATAATAATACTGTAACAGTAAGAGATAGAGATACAATGCAGCAAATTACAATTAATGTTGATGAATTAGTAAAATATATCGAAGAAAAGGTAAGATTTTAACTTGCCTTTTTATTTTGACTAAAAGTCATTATTAATATATAATAAATAACCCCAAAGGAGTGTTATCATGGAAAAGGTAATTAATAAATTAAAAAATGAAGAATTATTAAAATTTGATGATCTTAAAATAGTTGCTAATTATCTTTTAAATGATAATGCAACTAATAAAGTAGTATATGGATTAGAACCTCAATATAATAACAATAAAAAAGAAGTTATATTAAATGATGAAGTAAATTCAAAATGGTTTTTAAGTGAATATATTAGCTGTTTAACAGGTGAAAAAATAAAAAAAATATTTACGCAAGATGAGATTAAATTATTAAATGAATTAAAAAAGAAACAATACCATTCTAATAATTTATATAATATGATTTTGTTAAACGCCGTAGCTCATGAAGTAAGACATGCTAATCAAAATGATATTTTAAATGACATTAATAATTATGATAAATATGATTTATTATTTTTAAAAAATCTATTACACACTAAATTAATGAACAATAAAAAAATCACTACAAATTATCATGATTTTTTATATAACGAATATGATGCTGATTTTTATGCTATTGAGTTTGTTAATGGTTTAAATAAAGAATTAAATTTTGCTGATATAGATTACTATAATAAATATGGATGTTATAAAATATTAAGAGCATATTTAGATAAAACGAGAACATTTATGTCATCACCAGTTCAAAATACAGATGATTTATTACCAAGTATCGAACCATTATTATTTTCAATGAAATGTTTAGAAAATAATTATGAATCACTTCAAAATATGATTAATGATTATGAAGGATATAAATATTATGAATTATTTAAATATATAAATAATAATGAATTTGAAAAAAATAATAGTTTATATAAAAAATTAAAAAATGGTGATAATATTGAAGATTTAACTGAAATAAAAAATATTTATTTAGAAAGGAAGATAAAATGAAAGATTCAAGAAAATTGTATAATTTAATTAAAAAAATTAAAAATAAAGAATTATTAAATGATGAAGATTTAATAATCTTTGCTGAACTTTTAGAAGAAGAAAAAATGATGTCCTTACAAGGAATTGAAAAATTTGAAGAACCAGCATACGCTACAAAAGAAGATATTTTGTTAATAAATGGTGATATAGAATCTAGATGGATTCAAGCTGAATTAGCATATTTTTATGATGGACAATTAATAAGACCACATTTAGAATACAAAAAAAGAATTAAACCAGTAAGAACAGAAGATTATAACTTTGTTTTACTAAATTCAGTAGCTCATGAAGCTAGACACGCATATCAACAAAGATTAATAAAATATCATTTTAGAAATGAAAAAGATATAACATTATTAAAAAATTTATTAATGTCATTAAAAAAACATTCTATTTTAAAAAATTTTTTATTTCATGATTATTTATATTATGAATATGATGCTGACTTAAATGCTGCTTTAGAAATAAATAAATTTAATGAAAATTATTTAAATATGGATTTAACTAATTATAATGAATTTGTAGCATATAAAATTTTAAGAGCATATACATCAACTGATTTAAAGAAAATTACTACCCCAATAGAAAATAATGAAATGTTATTTGGTACAAAAAATAAAATTAAAAATAAAGAATTACTGCCAGTTAAAGAATACATTGAAATGAATAAAGAAACAGAAGAAACTATATTCAATGGCGGTAATGTTGATAAAAAATTATTAGAAATGTTAAAAGATGTATATATGGGAGATACAAAAGTTAAACATATAGAAAAGGTGTTAAAATGATAGAAAAACTATACGCAAAAAATTATTTAGACAAAATTAAACAAGAACAATTATTCAAATTTGAAGACTTATATTATATTGCTGAAGAAATTATAAAGGAAAAAGGACTTGAAAATTATGTTTATAAAATAGTTTCTAAAGAATATCCAGCATATAATTATTATGACCGCAAAGTAGAACTTAATTTAGATGTTAATTCATATTGGGTTAAAGCTTTTGAACATGAAGCAAGATTAGCAAACAAAGGACCTATAAATTATTATAATTTATTATTCTTATTTTCAGTTATGCATGAATTAAGACATGCTGAACAAAAGAAAATTTTAATTGAAGATTATGAAAAATATGATAAATATTTTTTAAGAAATATGATTACTAATACAGTAAGACCTTATTATTTTCCAAATGATCATGATAAACTATACTCAGAATATGATGCCTTTGTAAATCCAATGTTTGATATGACAAAAATTGGTGAACTTACAAAAACTGAAGATGTTAAATTAATTAACAGAAATATTGCTAGAAAAATATTATATGCCTATATAGATTTTTATGGAAAAATTAAATGTCCAATTGAAATTAATGAAGAGGTAACATCAGCAATATGGAGAGGACTTTATTCAGATAGTCAAAGTATAGGGGAAGAATATAATTCATTATATTATCAATGTGAAGATGCATATTATCATGCATGTAGTACCAAGTTAAAACCAGGAAACAGTTTAGAAGAACGCTTAAAAAGTGGAGATAAAGTAGAAAATATTACTGATTTAAGAGATGTTTGGCTTGGTAAAAAAGAATCAAAGGATTTGGTGAAAACATTATGCAAAAAGAACTAGAATTATTAATTAAGCAAGAAGCTGAAAAACAAAATATAAAATTAGATGGAATAGAATTTTGTGATAAATACCAATATAATTTTGGTGATAACAAAATTTATTTATCTTCTGATCTTAATAATAAATTATTAATGCAAGAAATTAATGATTTTGAAAATGGTAAATATTTAAATCTTGGTTTTGAATATAATAAACCAGAAATTACAGAAGAATTTGTTACTAAATTAATCAAATTTTTAGCCCTTCACGAACTTAGACACGCTAAACAAAATCAAATTTTAACAAAAGAATTTGAACAACATAATAAAACACAAGTTAAATACTTGTTAATAAGTTTATTAAAAGCTACAGATTTTATTAAAATGATGTATCATGATAAATTATATTATGAATTTGATGCTAACATAAATGCATCATTACACTTTAAAGACGATCCTGTAATGCAAAAATATTTAGCATATAAATTTCTTCAAAGTTATACAAATAAGCCTGGAAAGGAACTTTGTACACCACTTTTAACAAACCAAAACACATTTGGTAGTGATTTAGAAAAACTTAAACATATTGAAGTTGCAAATTATTTAATAAGTCATAATGACGAAATAATGGATTCAATGCAATTAGGTTTTACAATAAAAAATGAAGAAATAAATAAAATCATAAAATTATATAGAGGATAGAATTATCTATCCTTTTTATGGTATAATACTTAATAGAATTGGGGATGAAAAAATGGAATTTGTCACAAATTTAACGGAAGAAGAATATGAAACCTTTGTAAAAAATCATGAAAAATCACATTTTATGCAAAGTTACTATTGGGGAGAAGTAATGAAAAAGAAACACTTTACTCCATATTATGTAGGACTTAAGAAAAATGATAAATTAGTAGCTACAGCATTACTACTTTTTAAAGAGTTAAAATTAGGTTATGGATATTTTTACTCACCAAGAGGATATATTATAGATTTTAATGATAAAAAGCTTTTAGAAACATTTACAAATGAAATTAAAGAATATGCGAAAAGTAAAAAAGCTATTTTTGTAAAAATTGATCCCGATATTAAAAGATATGATTTAGATCCTGAAGGTAATATTTTAAGTAAAGAAACTAAAATATTAAAAACATTATCTGATTTAGGATATAAACATACTGGATTTAATAAAGAATTTACTAATGAACAACCCAGGTTTACATTTAGACTGGATTTAAATAGAGATTTTGAAGATGTTTATAATGGAATTCATGCAACAAGTAGAAAAATACTTAATAAAGGAAACCAATATGAATTTAATATTTATAAAGGTGATGTTGATGATGTTAAATATTTTTATCAAACAATGAAAGAAACAGCCCAAAGAGAAAACTTAGGATGCAATCCAATAGAATATTATAAGCACTTTTTTAAAGTACTTCATAAACATAATATGAGTGATTTATATGTTGTTAAATTAGATGTAAAAAAACTAAAAAAAGTTTATAAACAAAAATTAGATGACATAGAAACAAGACTAGTTAATTTAGATAAAAATACAAAAGTAAATCCAAAAAAACAAGAAAATAGAAAAAATGAAATTATAATAGAAAAAAATAAAGTATTAAAAGATATAGCTGAACTTGATAAGATAAAAGAAGAAGAAATAACATTATCAAGTATCATGACATGTAAATATAATGATAAAGTATGGACAGTTCATGGTGGAAATGCAACAGCACTTCGTAATTTAAATGCTAACTATATAACATATTTTAATATTATTAAAGATGCTCATGAAGAAGGATACAAAAAAATTGACTTTTTTGGCTGCTCAGGTGATGCTAATCCTGATAAATCTAGTTCAATATATGGACTACATAATTTTAAAAAACGTTTAGGCGGAGAATATCATGAATTTATTGGTGAATTTGATTTAATTACAAATAAATTAATATATGATATGTATCATGTTTATGTAATAGTAAGAAAAAAAATAAAACAATTAAGAAAATAGGTGAATTATGAAAGAAAACTTTGTAGGAGTAATTTTAGGGGGAGACATGAATAGTTATGCTGTAGCAAGAGCATTTTATGAAGCATACGGCATTAAAACAATAGTATTAGGAAGATTTCCTTTATACCCAACTAATTATTCTAAAATAATAGAACCTTATTATAATAAGGACTTATTAAATGAAGAAGTTATGCTTAAAGAACTTAAAAAAATAGATGATTTATATCCTGATAAAAAGAAAATCGTTTTATCAAATACAGATTATTATGTAAAACAAGTAATTTATAATAAAGAAAATATTGAAGCAATAAGTAAAAATTTTATTGTTCCAACAATAGAAAAAGAATTATTTGATACTTTATTTAATAAAGGTTCATTTTATGAACTATGTAATGAACTTAATTTAGAACATCCTAAAACAATTATTTTTGATTTTAGTAAAGATGAAATTGACTCATTCGAGTTAAATCTTGAATTTCCTTTATTTATGAAACCAGGTAATACAGATAAATATACTAGATTAGAATTTGAAGGAAGACAAAAAGGAATTAAAGTTGATAATATTGAAGATTTCAAAAAGAACTTAGAAATAGTTAAAAATGCTGGATATGATGATAAATTTATTATTCAAGAATATATTGAATCAACAGATGATGATATGTTTGTTTATACTTTCTATGCTAATAAAGATCATGATGTACAAGTTATGACAGCAGGAAAAATACTAATGCATGATAGAACACCTGAATTAATAGGAAACTATAATGCTATTACTAATGCTTATGATGAACAATTTAGTTATAAATTAAAAGAATTTGTTGAAAAAATCAAATATACAGGAATTGGTCATTTTGATGTCGTTTTTGATAGAGCAAGAAATAGATATGTTGTTTTTGAAATAAATATCAGGCAAGGAAGAAGTAATATGTATACTTTAGCTAGTGGAGTAAATTTAATGCAATATATTGTTGATGATTATATAAATAATATTAAAAAAGAATTTACAATAGCTAACAAAGTATTTACTGTTAGTGTTGTTTCTAAAAAACAACTTTTAAAATGTGTGCCAAACTGTGATGTTTCAAATCACTATCGTTTTTGTTTAGCACCTTATGATATGAATTTAAAAAGATTATATTGTCAATACAAATGGGATAAACGTGTATTAGAAGGATTTAAAAAATATAATCATGAAGAAAAGTAATTTCTTAAATGGAGCTATAATTTCTACATTAGGAATAGTAGTTTGTAAAATTATAGGTTTAATTTATGTTATTCCATTTTATGCAATGATAGGAACAACAGGTGGAGCATTATATAGTTATGCTTATTCTATTTATGCTATCTTTTTAAGTTTATCAACATCAGGAATTCCTGTTGCAATGAGTAAATTAGTTAGTGAATATAATGCTTTAGAACAATATCATACTAAAGAAAGAGCTTTTAAAATTGGCTCAACTATAATTTTTAGTTTTGCTTTTATTGCTTTTATAGCATTAATGTTATTTGCTCCTGAAATTGCATATTTCCTAAAAGGTGATGCAACAGGAGGAAACACAATAGAAGATATATCCTTAGTAATAAGAATTATATCAACAGCCCTTTTAATAGTACCAGTATTTAGTGTTACTAAAGGTTATTTAAGAGGACATAAAATGATGACAGCATCAAGTTTATCTGATGTTTTAGAACAATTAGTTCGTGTTGCTATTTTATTACTTGGTAGCTTTATAGCTATAAAAGTATTAAAACTTAAAACGAAATTTGCAGTATGTATTGCTGTATTTTCAGCTACAATTGGTGCTTTCTTTGGATATGGTTATTTATTTTATATAATTAAAAAGAATAAAAAAGATTTTAATAAGAATGCACATATAAAAGAAGAAGAAAAAAATATAACAACAAAAACATTAGTAAAAAGAATTTTTATGTATGCTATACCTTTTGTTGTTATAGATTTAATAAATTCAGCATATGTAATAGTTAATTCTGGAACAATTATTAAAACTTTAACAAGATTAGGTTATTCAGGTGAAGAAGCTGAAATAGTGCTATCTAGTATTGCTACATGGGCTTCTAAACTTGATATGATAATTATTTCAGTTGCAATAGGATTCGTAACAAGTTTAATCCCACATATTACTGCTAATTATGTTAAAAAAGATTTTGAACAAGTTCATTTAAAAATTAATCAAGCTATTGAAATGCTATTGTTAATTGTTTTACCTATGACACTAGGTTTAACATTCTTAGCGCAACCAGTATGGGTAATCTTTTATGGATATAATGCTTTAAGTATTAATGTATTTACATTATATGCTATACAAGCATTAACATATTCATTACACTGGCTTTTAATAAATGTATTACAATCACTTAATAAAAGTAAAGTTACATTATGCACCCTAATTGGAGCTTTAATATTTAAAATCGTATTTAATGTACCAATAATGGAATTCGTACCAAAATTAGGTATACCAGCATATCAAGGTGCTACTATTACTACATTATTATGCCAAATTGGTTCTATTATATTTATTCTTTTATATCTAAAAAAGGCAATAAAAATAAAATACAAACCAATTCTTGCTAATGTTGGAAAAATAATTTTTTCATCTCTAATAATGATAGGAACACTAATAGCATTTACTGCTATAGTTAGTATAGATGTTAAAACAAGAATATCTGCTGTTATGATATGTGTTATTTATGCTACGTTAGGAATGCTAGTATATGGTTTATTAACATATAAATTTGGACTATTAAATCGTTTTATTAAAATATTCAAAAACAAAAGGACTACATAAAGTCCTTTTAATTGTGTTATAATATAGTTGGTGATAATATGAGATTAGGAATTATAGGTGGAGTAGGAAGCATGGCTAGTGCCTACTTTTATGAAATGATAATAGAAAATACAAAAGTAAATTGTGATCAAGAACACATAGATATGGTTATATTAAATCATGCTACTATCCCAGATAGAACAGCATACATTTTAGGTAAATCAAATGAAAGTCCATTACCAGAACTTTTAAAAGATATTAAATTACTTAATAAATTAAAATGTGATATGATTACAATTCCTTGTAATACATCATGTTATTTTCATAAAGAAATGCAAAAAAAATCAAAAGTTCCAGTAAATAATATGATAGAAGATACAATTAAATATCTTAAAGAAGCAAATGCTAAAAAAGTTTATATTTTAGCAACAGATGGTACTATAAATTCTAAACTATATCAAGAAATGTGTGAAAAATATGAAATAGAATATAGAATACCAACTGAAGAAAATCAAAAATTAGTTATGTCTACAATATATGATGATATAAAATGTGGAAAAAATACTAATTTAGAAAAATGGAATAAAATTAACGAAAACAACAAAGAAGATGAATATATCATTTTAGGATGTACAGAACTATCATTAGTAAAAAAAGAATTAAATTTACCTGAAAACTTTGTAGATCCTTTATTAATACAAACTAAAAAAATTATTAGTTATTTTGGAAAAGAACTTAAATAGTTCTTTTATTTTTTTTATTTTTATGATAAAATACTATTAGAATAAAATAGGAGGTTAATCTTATGGCTTTTAAATTTTTTAAAGATAATGAAGAAGAAGAAGTAGAAAGAGAATCTACTGTTGATGAATATTATAATATTAAACCAGAAGATGCAATTAATGAAGAAGGGAAAAGTAAAATGATTTTACTTGAACCTAGAGCATATTCTGAAAGTTACCAAATTATAGATCATTTAAAAAATAGAGATGCAGTAGTTTTAAATTTAAAACGTGTTACACAAGCGCAAGCAAAAAGAATTGTAGATGTTTTAAATGGGGCTATTTATGCAATTGGTGGAGAAATCCAAAAAATTGGTGGAGGAATATTCCTTTTAACGCCAAATAATGTTAATATTCAAGGTCAAATATCAGATGAAAAAGACAGCAAGGATAATGAAAAAGATGACGTTGAATGGTAAAAAAAATTATTTACAAAGAAAAAAATCTGTGTTACAATACTTTGTAACGCCATTAGAGGTGAAATATGGAGAAATTCAATAGAACAGCTCATGGTTATGATCCAGAACAAGTTAATGCTTTTCTAGATCAAGTTATTAATCAAGTTGAGAAAATTGTTGGAGAGTTAAAAGTTCGTGATGAACGTATTCTTGAATTAGAAGAAGAATTAGCTAGTCAAAGTAATTTAAGAGAAAAATTACATCATTATCAAAGAATGGAAGAAACTCTTAATAAAGCATTATTTATGGCTCAAAAAACATCTGACCAAATTAAAAATAATGCATATCGTGAAAGCGAATTAATAGTTGATGAAGCTAAGAAAAATGCTAATAGAATAATTAATGAAGCGCTTTTAAAAGCTGAAAAAGCTGAAATGGAAGCAGCTACTTTAAAACGTAATATTAACATTTATAAAAGACGTTTAGCTGCCATCATTGAACAACAATTAGAACTTGTTAATGATATTGAAAAAGTAGATTTTTAAAACAAATGATGGAGACGGTAATAAACAAATTCTTTTTAGAGAGACTAATGTTTGGTGAAATTTAGTTATTGATGGTTTATTATAGATCACTCTTAATGTTTCACATAAAGAACGGTAACGCGTTATAGTTTTGAGTGTATACTATTATAAAATAAGGTGGTACCGCGGGTAAATCTCGTCCTTAATTGGATGGGATTTTTTTGTTTTAAAACATAAAAATATAAAAAGGAAGTGAAGAAAATGGATTATAAAGATACCTTATTAATGGGTAAAACTGATTTCCAAATGAAAGGAAATTTACCTGAAAATGAAAAATTACAAAGACAAAAATGGGATGAACTAGACTTATACAATAAAATTAGAGAAAAAAATAAAGGAAGAAAACCATTCGTTTTACATGATGGTCCTCCATATGCTAATGGTAATATTCATATTGGGCATGCTATGAATAAAATCTTAAAAGACTTCATTAATAGATATAAAGCTATGGCTGGATTTGATATGTCATATATTCCAGGTTGGGATACTCATGGACTTCCTATTGAACAAGCTGTTACAAATACAGGTGTTGATAGAAAATCAATGAGCAAAGCTGACTTTAGAAAATTATGTGAAGAATATGCTTATAAACAAATTGAAATCCAAAAAGCAGGATTTAAAGAATTAAATATCTTAGGAGAATGGGATAACCCTTATATAACATTAAAACCAGAAATGGAAGCAAGACAAATCGAAGTTTTTGCTGAAATGGCTAAAAAAGGATTAATATTTAAAGGATTAAGACCAGTTTACTGGAGTCCATCAAGTGAATCAGCACTTGCAGAAGCAGAAATTGAATATAAAGATAAAAAAGATCCATCTATCTTTGTTGCATTCCCTGTAGTAGAAGGAAACGACAAAGTTAAAGAAGGAGAAAATTTAATTATTTGGACAACTACTCCTTGGACTTTACCAGGTAACTTAGGTATTGCAGTAGGTGAACAATTTAATTATGCTAAAGTTTTAGTTGGAGAAAAATTATATATTTTAGCTGAAAGTTTAGTAGAATCTTTAGCTGTTGAATTTGGTTGGGAAGAATATAAAGTTGTAGAAACATTAAAAGGAACTGATTTTGATGGTGTTAAATATAAACACGTATTTATGGATAGAATTTCACCAGTAGTAATTGGATACCATGTTACATTAGATGCTGGTACTGGATTAGTTCATATTGCTCCAGGATATGGTGCTGACGACTTTAACATTGGTAAAGAATATGAATTAGGAATGATTGATGGTGTTAATGATCAAGGATACTTAACAGATGAATCAGGTAAGTTCTCAGGATTATTCTATGATGATGCTAATAAAGTAATTACTCAAGAATTAGATGAAATGGGAGTACTAATTAAACTTAAATTTATTACCCATTCATATCCACATGATTGGAGAACTAAAAAACCAATTATCTTTAGAGCTACACCACAATGGTTCTGTAGTATTGAAAAAATAAGAAAACCATTATTAAACGAAATTGAAAACAATGTTAAATTCCATACTCAATGGGGTCAAAAAAGACTTTACAACATGATTAGAGATCGTGGAGATTGGTGTATTTCACGTCAAAGAGTTTGGGGTGTACCAATTCCAATATTCTATAATGAAGATGGTAGTGAAATTTTAGATTATGATGTTATGATGCATGTTGCTAAATTATTTAGAGAACATGGTTCAAATATCTGGTTTGAAAAAGATGCTAAAGATTTACTTCCTGAAGGTTATACAAACCCAGCAAGTCCAAATGGAAACTTTACTAAAGAAACTGATATTATGGACGTTTGGTTTGATTCAGGATCAACTCATACTGGTGTATTAGTTGAAAGAGGATATAATTATCCAGCAGATGTTTATTTAGAAGGTTCTGACCAATATAGAGGATGGTTTAACTCTTCATTAATTACAGGATTCTCTGTATATGATAAAGCTCCATATAAAGAATTAGTATCACATGGATTTACTTTAGATGCTCATGGTAATAAAATGTCAAAAAGTATCGGTAATGTTATAGCTCCATCTGATATGGTACGTTTACATGGTTCTGATATCTTAAGATGGTGGGTAGCATCAGTTGACTATACTGAAGACGTTAGAATTGGTGATGAACTAATTAAACAAGTAAAAGAAACATATAGAAAAATTAGAAATACATATAAATTCATGCTTGGTAATACTAAAGATTTTAACCCAGAAAAAGACATGGTTAAATATGAAGATATGCCACTATATGATAAATATATGATGAATAAATTAAATGAATACATCAAAAATGCATTAGAACAATTTGATGGATATAACTTCCAAGAAGTTTATAAATTAACAAACAATTTTGTTTCAACAACTATTTCAAGTTTCTACTT
>CAJGDV010000020.1 GCA_904502155.1 uncultured Bacilli bacterium | reverse complement strand
TCTAATTAAATCATCTCTACTCCCTACCCAATTTCCAATACTAAAATCAACAGGTTGATATGATAACCACCAAGGATATCGTTTATTTTCCTTTAATGGTTGTATAGGATTTATTTGAATACAATCAAATCCTTGACTTGCTATATCATCTAAATCATATAAAAGTTCGTTAAGAGGCTTTGTATTTTGTAAAACCTTCACTATATTATCAATCCTTTAATAAAATGTAATGAGTTTATACAATTTCATTATACCAAAAAAAAGAGAAATAATAAATATTTCTCTTATAAAATAACCATTGCAATACTTAAAATAACAATATTTGCAACAATTAATGAAAGTAAAACTTTCCATACAAATTTTAACCATGTAGAGAATTCTACTTTTGAAGTTGCAAGACCACCCATTACAACTGCAGATGTTGGTGTAACTAAGTTAACAACACCACAAGCTGAACAGAAGATCATAATCATAACTTCTGGACTTAATTGTAATGCTTCAGTTAATCCACCCATAATAGGCATTGAAGCACCAGCTAATCCTGAAGTTGATGGAATTAAGAATGATAATCCTAAATATAAGAAATATGATAATCCTGTAAATAATGAAGAATTTACTCCTCTTAATGCTTCAGCAGCATTAATTAAAATATAATCTCCTAAACCTGTTTCAGTCATAATTACAGAGATACCACGAGAAACAGCAATAACTAATGCAACACCCATCATGTCTGCAGCACCAGCTACAAATGAATCTACGATTTCTTTTTCTTTTAATCCATATACAATACCAACTAATATAGCCATTAAGAAGAACCATGCAGATAATTCTTGGAAATACCAATCTCCGAATGGAATTCCTACTAACCAATCAGTTGTTTTGTTGAAAATTTCAACTCCAAAACTCCACCATGGAAGTAAACTTAAAATCATAACAACGAATGAGAATCCGAAAATCCATAAAACAGCTTGTCTTCTACCTGTTAATTTTGGAACTTCAGCATTTTCTTCATCCTTTTTTAAATAAACAGCTTCAGAAGCTTTAACTTCTTCTTTTGATAATAAAGTGTTTGATTTTTTTTCTTTAACTTTTTTAGCATATTTCATTACAAAGAATGTAGCAATTAAATAAGATGAAATCCATAAAATTGCTCCTAACCCAATAATTGCAGCTTGACTAACTTCAATACCTTCAGGTAAAGCGTCAATAGCAGCTCCAATAGCAAAAGGGTTAACAGTTGAACCTAATACCCCAACACCAGCACCAAGTAAAATTACTGCAGCACCTGTTAAGCTATCAAATCCAGCAAACATCATTGTACCAACAATTAATGCATAAAATGCAATTGTTTCTTCTGCCATTCCATATGTTGTTCCTCCAATTGAGAAAATAAACATAAGAACTGGAATTAAAATATTTTCTTTTCCTTTTAGTTTTTCAACTACTTTTGAAATCCCTGCTTGTAAAGCATCAGTTTTAGTAACAACTCCTAAAAATCCACCAATAATCATAACAAACAGAGCAACATCTAGTGCATCAACAAATCCTAAGATTGGTGACATAACAACTAGAGGTAAATCTGCCCCTGTTACAGCGTCACTTTTAATTAAATTTGTAACTATTGAAAGAACAATTATAATTAAAAGTAAAACGCTAAAAGCTGAAGGCATTTTGAAACGTGATTCTTTAACTTTTTTCTTTGCCATACTTAACCTCTTTTTATATTATTTTACTTTTATATATGTTCCTGTTTCACCATGTAAAGCATCTAATGCTTTTTCAAGTGAAGTAATTATTGCAGTACCTTCTTCGTTATTTAAAACGAAATCAATACATGCTTCTACTTTTGGTAACATACTTCCAGGAGCGAATTGTTTATCTTCAATATGTTTTCTTGCTTCTTCAACTGTCATTTCTTTTAAACTTTGCACTTCTGGTGTATTAAAATTAATACAAACTTGTTCAACAGCTGTAAGTATTAATAATACATCAGCTTTTAATAAGCTTGCTAATTTTGCACTTGAACGGTCTTTGTCTATTACAGCAGCAACACCTTCAAGTCCATCCTGTTTTTTAACAACAGGGATACCGCCACCACCAACAGTAATAATAACATTTCCGTTATTTACTAATTGATTTACGATATCTAATTCTACGATATCTACTGGTTTTGGAGATGGAACAACACGTCTATATCCTCTACCAGCATCCTCTACAAATGTAAATCCTTTTTCGTTTGCTATTTTATCAGCTTCTTCTTTTGAATAGAATGAACCGATAGGTTTAGTTGGATTTGCAAACGCTTGATCATTTTCATCAACAACAACTTGTGTAACAATAGTTGCACATTTTTTATCAATTCCTTGTTTAGCTAATTCTTTTTGAATTGATTGTTGTAAATGATATCCAATATAACCTTGACTCATAGCTCCACATTCAGGGAATGGCATACCTGGAGTATTACCACCATTGTTGCTTGAGAAATCCATTGCTAGATTAATCATACCAACTTGTGGACCATTACCATGAGCAACGACAACATCATTGCCGTCTTTTACTAATTCAACAATAGATTTAGCAGTTTGTTTTACTAATTCTAATTGTTCTTCCGGAGTATTTCCTAATGCATTACCACCTAATGCAATTACGATTTTTTTACTCATAGAGTAAACCTACTTTCTATTCTTTGATGTTATTTTAATGTTGCATACATAACAGCTTTGATTGTATGCATTCTATTTTCTGCTTCATCAAATACTTTTGATTGTTTAGATTCAAATACTTCGTCAGTAACTTCCATTTCTTTGAATCCAAATTTTTCGTGCACTTCTTTTCCAATAGTTGTGTCTAAATTATGGAAAGATGGTAAACAATGTAAGAATATTGCATCCTTATGAGCATTATTCATTACTTTTTTGTTTACTTGATAAGGGCTTAAAAGTTTTGTACGAGATTCCCAAATTTCATCAGGTTCACCCATAGAAACCCAAATGTCAGTATAAATTACATGAGCATTTTTTGTCCCTTCTTCTACATTATCAGTACATCTTACTGTACATCCATTTTCTTTAGCTATTTTTTCACACTCTTTAACTAATTCCTCTTTTGGGAAAAGTTCTTTTGGTCCACAACAAGTAAAGTTTAGACCCATTTTAGCACATGCTACCATTAATGAATTAGCAACATTGTTTCTTGCATCTCCCATAAAAGTAAAGTTTAAGCCTTTAAGGTATCCAAAATTTTCTTCGATAGTAAGTAAATCTGCAAGCATTTGAGTTGGATGGAAATCATCTGTTAAGCCATTCCATACTGGAACTCCTGCTTTTTCAGCCATTTCTTCAACTAATTCTTGACTAAATCCACGATATTCAATACCATCGTATAGTCTTCCTAATACTCTTGCAGTATCTGCTATACTTTCTTTTTTACCCATTTGAGAACTACCTGGATCTAAGAATGTTACACCCATTCCTAAATCATAACCTGCTACTTCGAACGAACATCTTGTTCTAGTAGATGTTTTCTCAAATAGTAATGCTATATTTTTACCTTCTAAATATTTGTGAGGAGTATTTGTTAATTTTAGTTTCTTAAATTCTTTTGAAACATCTAATAAATAACGAATTTCTTCACTTGAAAAATCTAATAGTTTTAAAAAACTTCTTCCACTTAAGTTAATTGCCATAAATATTTATCCTTTCTAGTCTTCTCTGATTAGAGGCATGCTCATACATCTTGGACCACCACGGCCACGAGATAATTCAGCACTTGACATTTCTAATACTTTAATACCATGTTTTTTTAATAAAGCATTTGTAATGTCATTTCTGTCATAAACGATTACTACACCAGGTGCTATACATAATGTATTAGAACCATCATTCCATTGTTCACGTTCAGCAGCAATTCTATCGCCACCAGCACAAGGAATTAATGTAATATCACGTTTTAAATATTTTTCTAGAATTTTTTCTAATGTGTTTGACATTTTTTTAACTTTAATTTCGTCTTCTTCTTTACCTTTTGTAATTTCAAACACTTCTAATGTACCCATAATTCCTGGATGATAAGTGAACTTATCATAGTCAATTTGAGTAAATACAGTGTCTAAGTGCATAAAGGCACGAGTATTTGGAATATTAAAAGCTAAAATTGTATCAATCTTGCATTCTTCATCTGCAAAAACATTTTTTGCTAATAATTCAATAGCGTCAGGGCATGTTCTTTGAGAAATTCCAACTGCAAGTACATGTTCATTAAGATTTAAGATATCTCCACCTTCAATATGGAAAGCGTTATATCTGTCAAAATATTTATCAACTTGGCCTTTAAAATCAGGATGATATTCAAATATATATTCAGCATAAATCGTTTCACGATTTCTAGTTACTGAATACATTCTATTTAAACTTACACCATCACCGATACTAGCAAATGGATCTCTAGTAAAATATAAATTTGGCATAGGGTCTGCAACAAATTTAGAATCTTCTGATATTAAATCAACTAGTGAATCTTCATCATCACCATCATCTAAATCTAGTTCATTTATATTTATACCTTCCATAGTTTTTAAAACTAATTCTTTAGGGTCATTAATATTATTTAGAAAATCATATACAACATTTTTATATCTTGGAGTTCTAATTCCAGCTTCATAAATAAATTGTTTTAAGAATTTATTTTTAACTTCTGGATTTAGTTTTAATGTTTCTGCCATTAAATCCTCAAGATATACAACTTCGACTCCATTATCTTTTAAGATACCTGCGAACTCATCGTGTTCTTTTTGAGCATCCCTTAAAAAAGGAATATCATCAAATAAAAGTCTTTCTAATGTTTCAGGTGTTAAATTTAATAATTCTTTCCCTGGACGATGTAGTAAAACTTTTTTTAATGGTTTGATCTCACTTGTTACATGAATAGCTCCCATAAAATCACCTTCCTTAATTTATAGAATAAGATACCCGGATTTATCCTACCCTATAATATAAGTATATCACAAATAATTATAAAACTACAAACAAAAAAAGTACTTTTCAGTACTTTTATTTGGCTTTTGGAACCTGCTGAGTAATACAGTGGATATTTCCGCCACCTAATAAGATTTCACGAGCATAAATAGGTTCTATTTTACGATCTGGATACAATTCTTGTAATTTTTTAATCGCTAACTCATCGTTTGGATCTCCAAACACAGGAACTGCAACGAATCCATTACCTGTATAATAGTTTACATAAGAAGCTGCAAGTCTATCTCCCTCTTGACGTGGAAGAGTACCATCAACAGCATCTACACCTTCACTTTCTTCTTTAGTAATTAAAACTGGTGATGGAGTATAAATTTTTTCAACTTTAATTTTTCTACCTTTAGCATCAGTTTCATTTTCTAAATACTCAAGAGCTTCACTACTTCTCTTATATTGTGGATCGTTTTTATCATCTGTCCATGCTAATGCAATGACACCTGGACGAACGAAATTTGCCATATTATCTATGTGGCCATTAGTTTCGTCATTATAAATACCTTCATGTACCCATAAGACTTTTTCCACATTTAAATAATCTTTCAATTTTTGTTCAATTTCTTTTTTAGTTAAATGTGAGTTACGTCCTTCAGAAAGTAAACATTCTTCAGTAACCATAGCAGTTCCTTCACCATCGACATGGATTGAACCACCTTCAAGAATGAAGTCATCTAAACGATAACGATCAGCTTGTTCTAATTCACACATTTTACTAGCAACACGGTCATCTTTATCCCACGGGAAATATAAACCATCTACAAGTCCTCCCCATGCGTTAAATGACCAGTCAACTGCACGTAAACCACCTTTGTCATTTATAACAAATGTAGCACCGCAGTCTCTCATCCATGAGTCATCATTACTCATTTCAACTACACGTACGTAGTCAGCTAGCATTCCTCTAGCATTTTGATATTGTGCATCGCTAACGCATACTGTTATCGGCTCATACTTACCAATAGTATTAGCTACTTCAGTAAATACTTTTTGTGCCGGTTTTGCACCATTACGCCAATTATCTGGACGTTCTGGCCATATCATATATGTTCCTGCATGTTCCTCAAATTCTGCAGGCATTCTGTATCCGTCTGCTTTTGGACAACTATCTAATTTTTTCATAATTCATTTCTCCTTCTTAGCCCTTTTTTAAAGAGTCATACAATTATTCAAATTGATAAAAATTGGAACTTATTTTTACCAAAATATATTACATAATATTAATTATTAGGGTAACTAAACAATATATTATAGGGCAATTGTTTAATTATAATTAATACTAACGTAACCAAAATTAATTAGATTTATTTGCTTTTGCAGCTTTTTTTGGTTCTTCATTTTCTTCTTTAACCATTGCTGCTAAAATTTCTTGAATAATTAATGAAACAATTACACCAATAATAAGTGGTAAGTTTGCATCAATATATTCTTTTGAGAAATCTCCAAATAATGTGAATACAATACCAAGAATTAATAATATAAATGGTACGTATGTCATTAAATTAATAACTAAATTGTTACCTGGAACTTTATATTCTCTTTTTGTTTTATCAGTTTTTCTTAATTTTAAGAATGCTGGGAATAATGGAACATAGCTTAATAATAATGTTACTAAACTAAATGAGAAGAATGTCCAGAATAAGTTACTAGCATTTTCTGATAAATTATCCATTACCATTCCAACAACGATAATTACAGAAGCTACAATACCATTTAAAATTGAAGCAACATGTGGAACATCTTCTTTATTTGTTTTAGCAAATAATTTTGGAAGTCCTCCATCTTCAGCACTGTATTTAGCTACTGAGTTAACACCAAATGACCATGAAACAATGTTCGCAATCATTGTATAAATAAACATTAAACCTACTGAAATTACAATGATTCTAACAGCATCAGCACCTACACCAAGTTTTGTTAATAAAATAGCGAAACTTTCAGTAATACCTGCTGATTCAGCTTGTTCTAATGACATTGCAATATTTACCCCTGTTGCTGGTAATAAATAGAATATAGCCATTAATGACCCACCTATTATTAAAGCTTTAGGGATTTCTTTTTTAGGATCTTCCATATCTTCTGCAAATGTTGCAACAACTTCAAATCCTAAGAAATTAAATATAATTACTGATAAGAATGATAATCCTGCTAAATCCATAGCTGGTAATAAATCAGAAACACTTTGGATTGGATTAGCACTTTCACCAGTTTTAGCATATACATAGATACCTAATAAACCTAAGCTTACCATGAAAAGAATTTTGAAGAATGTACCGATGTTAACGATCCATTTATTTTCACCAATTCTCATTGTACCTAATATACTTACTAACCAAGTATAACCTAATTGTAGAACTAATAATGCTACAATTCCTAATTCAATTTCAAAAATTCCCGCAATTACATCAGTAACAGCTACTGCTAATGATGCAATCCATAATGGGAAATTAATCCAATAATTCCATGCAACTCTTGCACCCATTTTTGGACCAAATGCTTTTTTTACCCAGTCATACATACCACCGTCACTTGGGAAAGTACTTCCAAGTTCAGCAGAAATAAGACCATAAGGTACACAGAATGCCACAATTAGTAAAATCCACCAGAAGTATTGAGAATTCCCAATAGCTGCTGAAGGAGTTACTGATTCAGCTACTAATGTGATACATACAGTAGCTAATATGGCATCCATTAATTTAAATTTCTTTTTCTTTTTGCCCATATTAAACTACTCCTATTTTCCTAAATTTTTATTACAAATTTCTGTTACTTCTTCCATTTTATCCATGAAGAATACTAATAATGCACGCATAGCAGTTAATCTATTTTCTGCTTCATCAAATACTATAGAATATTCTGAATCAATTACTTCATCAGTAACTTCTTCATTTCTAGTAGCTGGTAAGCAGTGCATAAATTTAACATGTGGTGCTGCCATTTTAATCATATCCATATTAACTTGATATTTTGGATAGAAGATTTTCATTCTTTCTTCTTCAGAAAGTTCAGCTTCATATAATCCATACCAAACATCAGTATAGATGAAGTCTGCATCTTTTAATGCTTCTTCAGCATTATCTGTAACTAAGAATGAGCCACCAGAAACTTTACAGTTTTCTTCAGCTATTTTTCTAAAGTTATCTTTTAATTGGAATCCTTCAGGTCCAAATTGAACGAAGTTTCCTCCTAATTTAGTAACAATCATTGATAAAGATGCACATACTTGTGTAGCATCTCCTACAAATACTACTTTTAAATCTTCGAATTTTTTACCTTCTGGCATATGTTCGAACATAGTAGTAACATCCCCTAATTCTTGTGTAGGGTGATTGTAATCACTCATCCCATTAATAACTGGGATAGTTGCGTATTGAGCTAATTGTTCAACACTTTCATGTTTTTGTACACGAGCCATTAAAATATCTACAAGTCTTGATAAAACTTGAGCAGTGTCACTTAATGATTCATGTGAACCCAATTGAATTTGTCCTGGCGCTAAATATTGCGCATGACCACCAAGTTGAGTCATTGCTGTTTCAAATGAAACACGAGTTCTTGTTGAAGATTGTTCAAAAATCATACCTAATGTTTTATGATATAAAACATTTAAAGGAAAACCTTTTTTTAAATTTTCTTTCATAAGTAAACCGACGTTTACCATATCAAGAAGTTCTTCTTTAGTAAAATTTTGAGTATCAACAAAATCTTTTACTCTAGCCATATATATACCTCCTCTATTATCAATTTTAGTTTAACATAAAATAAATTAGATTTCAATAATAACATATTTTGTATACATGTTATTTACTATTTAATATTAGCCCAAATTTTATCATATTCTTTAATATGTGAATCAATATTTTTTACAAAATAACCATTTTGTATTGTTTCATCATCAACATTAGCTGCTTTATTAAATAAATAATTATATGAAAGAATACGTTCTGTTTTGGAATTAACATTTTTATATGGATAAGATTCAATAATTTCTTTCATAATTTCCGGTCTTAAAATATAATCAATAAACTTATATACATTTTCCCTATTTTTCCCACCCTTAGGTATAGCAAAATTATCTAAACTTTTTGCAATACCTTCTTTAGGGTATACTATTTCAATATTAGGGTTTTCATAAGATGCTAATGCAGCTTCAGCATTCCATATAAGAGCAATATCAACTTCGTTTGATATTAAGAAATTTTTTGGACTATCGCTATCAAATGCTTTAACATTTTCTTTTAATTTCAATAACCATTTTTCTGCCTTTTCAAGTTCCTTTTTATTTGTTGAATTCATATTATAACCATTTGCTAATAATGATGCACCAATAATAATTCTTTGATCATCAATAAGGACAATATTATTTTTAAATTTTGGATTTAATAAATCTTTATATGATTTTATATCATCTAATATATTCTCCTTATTATAGGCTATTACTGTTGTAGCCATTAAAAATGGCAAACTATATTCATTATTTTTATCAAATTCATAATTTAAATGTTTTTCATTTAAATTGTCTATATTTTTAAGCTTTGTTTTATCTATTTTTTCAAGCATATTACGTTTTATCATAAGTTCAACCATATAATCACTTGGAAAAATCAAATCATATGTCCCTTTACTTGAGGTTCCTACTTTTGCAAGAAGTTCTTCATTAGAAGAATAAGTACTATAGTTGATTTTTATATTTGTTTCTTTTTCAAATTTTCTAATTACACTATCTGGTATATAAGAAGACCAATTTAATATATCAATTTCATTTTTTTCTTCTTTTTCACAGGCTGTTGTAAATAACATTGTAAACATTAGTAAAAATAAAAGTAATTTATTTTTCATAATTTACACTCCTCTTTATTTTTCTTATTTCTATAATAGTTGAAATTGTTAGAACTATAATAGTTATTAATAAGATTATTGATGATAACGCATTTACATCTGGAGTGATACCTGATTTTATCATTGAATAAATTTTTAATGGTAATGTATTACTTCCAGGACCTGCAGTAAAATAACTTATTATTACATCATCTAAAGATAATGTAAATGCTAATAATGCTCCAGAAAAAATACCAGATGCACATGATGGTAATGTAACATACCATAATGTTTTAAATTCAGATGCTCCTAAATCTCTACATGCATCATCTAAATGAGGATTTAGACTATCTAATACTCCTCTAACACTTATAATTACAAATGGGATAGAAAATGCAATATGAGATAATATTAACGTAAACATACCAAGCTCAATTTTTGTAAGTGTAAATATAGATAATAATGCAATTCCTAATACAATTTCAGGGATTACAATAGGAATATATAATAAATCATTTATTACTTTTTTAAATTTAAATTCTGCTTTTTTCAAACCTATCGCTGATAAAGTTCCGATAATTGTTGAAAAAAAAGTACTAGTCACAGATACAATTAAAGTATTTTTCAACGCCTCTAAAAGTGATCTATTTTCAAAAAGAAGTTTATACCATTTAAAAGTAAATCCTTTCCAAACAACATTTAAGTTGGAATCGTTAAACGAATAAAATACTAAAACAAGAATTGGTAGATATAGGAAAAGAAATACTAGAAAAATATATAAATTTTTAAATAAATTTTTTTTCATTAAAATCCTCCTAACTCATCCATATCTCCACCTAGTTTTTTATAAATTTTAACTAAACAGAATGTTATTAATATTAATATTATAGAAATTGCTGCGCCAAATGGCCAATTTCTAGCAGTTAGGAATTGATTTTTAATTAAATTTCCTAACAGCATAAGTTTTCCTCCTCCAATAATATCTGATATAAAGAAAAATCCAATTGTAGGTATAAAAACCATTAATGAACCATTGAAAAGTCCTGGGATTGTTTGAGGCAATATAATTTCTTTAAATATTTTACTTTTGTTAGCACCTAAATCACTTGCAGCTTCTATTATTGACGGATTAATTTTGTCAACAGAACTGAATAAAGGTAAAATCATAAATGGTAAAAGTGTATAAACCATACCAAATATAATTCCAAAATCGTTATACATAAGTTGTATTGGGTTATCAATAATATTTAATGATTGCAATAAAATATTAATTATTCCTTCTTTTCTTAGAAGAATTATAATTCCATATGTTCTAATTAATGAATTTGTTAAAAATGGAATTATAACCAATGTCATAAATATTTTTTTTGCATAACTGCTTTTTTTAGATACAAAAATACAAAATGGATATGCAATTATGATACATAATATTGTTGTGATTAATGCAACTAAAAATGACTTTAAAAATACTTTTAAATAAACAAAATCAAGCAATGATAAATAATTATTCAGTGTTACTTCATTTATAATACCACCATAAAAATCGTTTTTTAGAAAACTAAGTATAAAAATATACAGGATTGGGAGTGCTATTAAAAAAATTGAATAAATAATAACTGGTACAACAAGAGCAAAATTAAACAACTTTTTCATTTATTACTACTATATCCTCTTTATCCCATTCTAGATATAAAACATCTTCAAGTTCTTCCTGAAAATCATTTGGATTTATAGATACAATTATATCGAAATTATCTTTTGTCTTACATAATAATTTAGCTGTTGAACCATTATAAATAAATTCTTTTTTATAAACTTCTAATCCTTTTTTAGCAATTCTAAAATTTTCTGGTCTTATCATGATAGTAACTTTATCATTTTCTTCATAATTTTTATTTTCAATTTCAAACTCCCCTACTTTATCTACCTTTATGATACATTTATTTTTTGTATAGCTTTTAACATATCCATCAAAAATATTTGAATCGCCAATAAAATCAGCAACATATTTCGATTTTGGATATTTGTAAATATTTTGAGGTGTATCAATTTGTTCTATTTTGCCATTTTTTAGTATTATAATTCTATCACTCATAGTAAGTGCTTCTTCTTGATCATGTGTTACATAGATAAATGTTATACCAAGTTTTTGTTGTAACATTTTTAACTCTATTTCCATTTCTTTTCTTAACTTTTTGTCAAGTGCTGATAGAGGTTCGTCTAGTAATAATACTTTAGGATTATTAATTAATGCCCTAGCAATTGCAACACGTTGTTGTTCTCCACCAGATAGTTGACTAGGTTTCCTATTTTCATAGCCTTCTAGTTTAATTAAGGAAAGCATTTTTTTAACTTCTTTTTTTATTTCATCTTTATCGACTTTTTTCATTTTCAAACCAAAACCTATATTTTTTTCAATTGACATATGTGAAAATAAGGCATAGTTTTGAAAAATTGTATTAATTTCTCTTTTCATAGGTTCTAAAGATGTAATATCTTTACCGTTCATAAAAATACTACCACTAGTAACATCTTCCATTCCAGAAATCATACGTAAAATTGTAGTCTTACCACATCCAGATGAACCTAATAAAGTTAAAAATTCTCCTTCATAAATATTTAAATCTAAATCTTTAATAATTACTCGATTATTATATTGTTTCTTTATATCTTTTAATTCAATTAAAACCCTTTTCATATACTCTCACCTATTTTAATTATATCATAATTTTTTTAATTTTAATTTTAATCTTTTACACAATCAGGTGGTATGCCAGAGATGACATTTGAATATGCACTAAAAATTAATAAAATTGATCCAAAAAAAGATTTGAATATAGATACAAGTATAGCGTTTGCAGCAATGGAAGGTGCATTCGTTGGAGGTCTTGGTGATTTTGTAACATTATTTGAACCTAATGCAACAAATATAGAAAAAGAAAAATTAGGATATGTAGTTGCTTCAGTTGGAGAACTAGCTGGAACGGTACCTTATACTTCATTTAATGCAAAAAAAAGTTTTATAAAAAATAATCCAGAAACAATTAAAAAATTTAATAAAGCCTTACAAAAAGGATTAGATTTTATTCATAATAATGATTCTAAAGTAGTTGCAGAAGAAATTATCAATCAATTTCCAGATTCTAATATAAATGATTTATCAAATATAATTACTAGATATAAAGATATAGACGCATGGTATAAAACTACTTATATTAATAAAGATGATTTTTTACATATTTTCGACATTATTAATGATAATACACTAAAAAAAGATTTTGATAAACTTGTAAATAATGAATTTAGCCAAAAATAAAACTATTAGAAATAATAGTTTTTTTAACGAATAATATATAGTGTCATAAAATATAGTGGTGATAAGATGTTAAATATTAAAAATTTAAAAAAAAGATACCATACAGAAAAAAATGAAATAGAAGCACTAGAAGATATAAGCTTTGATCTAAAAAGCAATGAAATAATTTCAATTATTGGTCCATCAGGATGTGGAAAATCAACAATTTTATCTATTTTAGCTGGAGTTGAAACTAAAAGTTCTGGCGAAATTAATAATAGTTTTTCCTTTGGTTATATGCTTCAAAATGATTTATTATTCGATTGGCTGAATATTTACGAAAATTGTATAATTGGTTTAAAAATTAAAAAACAATTTACTCCTGAGAATATAAAATATGTTAATGAATTACTTGAAAAATACAACCTAGCTTCTTTTAAAAATGTATTTCCTAATCAATTATCTGGTGGAATGAAACAAAGAGCCGCATTAATAAGGACATTAGCATTAAAACCTGATGTATTATTATTAGATGAACCATTTTCGCAATTAGATTCACAAACAAGAATAGATGTTTCAAATGATGTATATAATATTATAAAAAATGAAAATAAATCAGTTATTTTAGTGACACATGATATTGAAGAAGCAATTTGTATGTCAGATAGAATAATTTTATTATCAAAGGCACCTGCTAAAATTGTTAAGGAATATAAAATTGATATCGATAACAAATTAACACCTATTGAAAAAAGACTAGACCCAAAGATGAATAAATATTTTAAAGAGATATTGAGCGATTTTAAAAAAAATGTATAGTGAAGAACATAAATTATATTTAAAACAAATAAAAAAAACAAAATATTATATTAGGTTTACACAATTAATGTGTGTAATATTATGTCTAGTCATTTGGCAATTATTAGCTGATTTAGGTGCTATTAATACATTTATTTTATCGAGTCCTCTCTTGATATTAAAATCTATTTTTACAATGTCTAATAACAATCTTTTTCTACATATTGTAATTACTGTTTACGAAACACTCTTAAGTTTTGCTTTAGGGACAATTATTGGAATACTATTTTCTGCTTTATTATGGTGGAATAAATTTTTTAATAAGGTTATTGATCCGTTTTTAACTATATTAAATAGTCTACCAAAAGTAGCCTTAGGTCCAATTTTAATTATTTGGATTGGTGCTAATATTAATTCCATTATCTTTATGGCATTATTGATTTCTGTATTTACAACGATAATAACTGTATTACAATCTTTTAATAATACAAATACTCATATGATAAAACTTTTAAAATCGTTTGGAAGTAATAAATTACAAATATTCATGTATTTAATTTTGCCATATAATTATAAGACTATTATAAGTTCCCTTAAAATTAATATCAGTATGTCACTTGTTGGAGTTATTATGGGAGAAATGCTTGTTTCAAAAGAAGGTTTGGGTTTTTTGATAGTATATGGTTCACAAATATTTAATTTAAATCTAGTAATGTCAAGTATATTAATATTATCAATAATTTCTACTATATTATATTATATACTATTATATGTCGAAAAAAAGATAATCAAAAATATTTGAAAATTATATTAACTTATGTTATTC
>CAJGDV010000019.1 GCA_904502155.1 uncultured Bacilli bacterium | reverse complement strand
TTAAATTGTTTTAGCATATATTCATTATCTGGATAAATATCTAAATAAAGTGATAAATCAATTAAGGCAAATTCTAATGAATCTATACTTGTTAATAATCTTGCTTGCTCATTTTCAGGCAAAATTTCAATAGGTGCACTAACTTTATATGTATTATATAAATCAGGGAACATATTTCCTCTAATTAAACCTTGATAAGGTTCATAAAGTTTATGATAACTCTTATCTTGATTATATAATGGTAAATTATAATTATTATTAGCATAATTATAATAATCTCTATAATTATTCATATTTAATCCTCCCAAGATAATATATGCATTATGAATATTTGTGTGCTAAACAAAAAAAATGGATATTACATATCCATTTCTTCTTCATCATCTACAATTTGGAAATCATCCAAATCATCATCAATATCATCTACATCAAGTTCATCATTATCTAAAGAATCTTCAATATCATCTTCATTTTCTTCTTCAGAAATTTCTTCATCTAATTCTTCTTCGTCTACTTCTTCTTCCTCTTCTTCATCATCAATGTCAATTTTAATTGAATGATTATCTCTTAAGTCCCATTCAGCACTATCAAGTAGTACAAATCTTTTGTCAGTAGCTAATGATGTATAAAAATCACCAATTTTATCCATATATTCATTATCTGAATATCCAAGTAATTCACATATTTTCTTGAAGATTACAGCAGTATTCATAGGTTTTTTATTTTCTTTTAATAATAAAGCAGTAAGATCGCAATCAGAAAAAGATTCAAGTTCTGCTTTTGTTAAATTATCTATTTTCATAAAGTTCCTCCTACTTATGTACGAATTAATTTTATCACATATTTTGTATGTGTCAATACTTTTTCATATATTTATATAATATGACATTTTTTAAAATGTATTCAAAAATTATTTATTTTCAGAATAAATAACTTTATATCTAAAATCTGATTTAGTTTCACCATCTAGAATCATTGTATATTCAACGTCTAAATTAGCATTATCTATAAGAAGTTTTGTTGTTTCTACTTCCATTCTTAAATTACCTAAATTTTTTACAAGATACGTACCTTGAGTTTTGTTATTGGTATTAAATGGAAGGATAATTTCATAATCATCACATCGTCTTGTTATAACAATATTATTTTCTTTCAATTCTATTATAACTGTAACCTTATTTTCATCAATAAATTTAATTTTGTTACTTTCTAATATTCCAAGTGTCTCAGTTGAAAAAAATTTGTTGTCTGTTTTATTTTCTAGAACAGCAGTAACCAAGATTTTAGCCATAGGCCCACCTCCAAATATGTGATAATTATATCATATATTTTAATATTTTATTATTTTTTAATTATATTTTTCTAATTTTTACTAATAATAAATATTGAAAAGGTGATATTTATGAAAAAATTCTTGAAATTCAATGTAATTATAATGTTGTTAGCAACGCTTTTTTATTTTGGTCTTTATGGATATGCTAAAATTATCAAAAAAATTGATATAAAAAAAGAAAATAATTATTACATGTATGATAATAATGAAGAATTATTTAATATTTCTGATGATTGGGTTAAATTAGATGATATCAGTGAGTATTTAATTAATGCTACTATATCAATCGAAGATAAAAATTTTTATAACCATATTGGTTTTGATTATTTAAGAATTATTAAAGCTTTAGGCGTAAATATAAAAAATGGTGGAAATGTTCAAGGCGCATCAACAATTAGCCAACAATACTCTAAAAATTTATTTCTAAATTTTGATAAAACATGGGAAAGAAAATTAAATGAAGCATGGATTACAATACAAATTGAAAGTCATTATACTAAAGATGAAATACTAGAAGGTTATTTAAATACTATAAATTATGGAGGAGTATTTGGTATTGAAAATGCTTCTTATTATTATTTTAATAAATCTAGTAAAAATTTAGATTTAGCAGAAGCTACAATGCTTGCTGGAATTCCTAAATCTCCTTCTAATTACTCACCTTTAACAAATATTGAAAATGCTAAAAGAAGACAAAAAACAATTTTAAATACAATGGTTAATAATGGATATATAAGCGAAGAACAAGCAGAAGAAGCTTATAATACAAGTCTTGAATATTATGGAAAAGGAAAAGAAAATGAATCTAGTACTCTAATGTATTATCAAGATGCAGTAATGGATGAACTTAAAACAATAAAAAGTATTCCTTCATCAACATTGGAAACAGGAGGATTAAAAATATATACAAATCTTGATTTAGAAACACAACTAAATTTAGAAGATAATATTAAAAATTATTTTAAGAAAGATGAAGAAATTCAAATATCAAGTGTAATGATGGATCCAAATAATGGTGAAATTGTTGCTTTAGTTGGTGGAAGAGATTATAGAAAAAGTCAATACAACAGGGCTATAACAGCATCACGACAAGTTGGTTCCACTTTAAAACCATTTTTATATTATTCAGCATTAGAAAATGGATTTACAGCATCAACCACTTTTAATAGTTCTGAAACTACTTTTGTTTTTTCAAATGATGAAAAATATAGTCCTAAAAATTATGCAGAAATTTATGGAAATAAAGATATTAGTATGGCTGCAGCTTTAGCATATTCTGATAATATTTATGCTGTTAAAACACACCTTTTTTTAGGTGAAGATAATTTAATTAATATTTTAAATCGTGTTGGAATAAACTCAAAACTTTCAGCAATCCCTTCATTAGCACTTGGAACAGCATCTATTAATATGGTTAATATGGTTAAAGCTTATTCAGTTTTAGCAAATAGTGGTTACAAAGTTACTCCACATTTAATTAATCGTGTTGAAGATTCAAAAGGAAATGTGCTTTATGAATTTAAAAATGAAAAAGAAGCCATTTTAAATGAGAGTATTACGTATATTGTAAATGAAATGTTAAATAATTGTTATAATGCTAATTTCATTGATTACAATTACCCTACTTGTATAAATATAGCATCTAAACTTACAAATAAATATGCTATTAAAACAGGGACAACCGATACTGATAATTTAGTTTTTGGATATAATGGTAACATGGTTTTAGGTATCTGGGCTGGATATGATGATAATAAAGATACTTATCCTGAAGTTAGCAGTAATATTAAAAATATTTTTGCTGATACAATGGAAACATATTTTAAAACTCATGATGCATCATGGTATGAAATGCCTAATAATGTTGTAGGAGTAATGGTTGATCCTATTTCAGGTAATATTGCAACAGATAACTCTAAAAAATCTATTTTATATTATATTAAAGGAACTGAGCCTAATAGTGGTGATGTTACTCTAGATACACTTATACCAACAATAAAAGAAGAGAATTAATAAAAAAACTATAAAGTATTCTTACTTTATAGTTTTATTTTAAATATCTCTTACTTTTTTAATTAATTCATCTTTATTTTTAGCAATAACAGGCTTGTTATTAACGAATAAAACAATATTGTTTCTTCCTACTCCGCACATGTTATTACATCCTATTTCATAATTTATATTTTCAAAATTTTCATCTAACAATTTTATTATTTCTTTATGATTAAAAAATTTACATTTGTCGCAAATACTAATTTTCATTTAAGATTTCAACTTTATCTCCTTGTTTTAGTAAAAATGCATTACCATCATCAGTATCAACATGTAATTCAAAATAGCTATTTGGTGCTGCTTTAATATAAACATTATCCATAATTCCACCTTTTTCAGTATTGATTCTAACCATTACTGTTTTTTTGCCTTCTAAACCATATTTAATTACATCTTCAGGAGTTATATGAATATGTCTTGCTGGGATAATACAGCAATTAGGTACATAAACTTCTCCATTAGTTCCAATTAGTATTACTGATTCACTATTTTCTAATTCTCCTGAATTTCTTACTGGTGGATTTAAACCAAGTTTGAATGCATCTGTTTTTGATATTTCTACTTGATTGTAATTTCTATATGGACCTAGTACGCGAACATTTTCAATAACACCTTTTTCTGTTTTAATTGTTACTTTAAAATTACTAGCATATTGACCAGGTTGTGTTAATTCTTTAGCTTGATCTATTTCTACATCACCAAATAATTTTTTAAATACTTCTTCTGTTAAATGAACATGTCTATTTGATATTCCTACATTAATTTCCATAAAATCCCTCCTTTAAAATTATATCATAAAATCAAATAAATAAAATATAATTTATAGAAAGGATGATAATAAATGAATAATAATTATAATGGGACATTTTTCCCAGGTGGACCACTTTATAGTGGTAATATTATGACACCAGATCAAAGTCAGGCTCCTAGCATTGACCCCTTTTTTGAACAATCTTATATTGAAAATATATTAAGAGCCAATAAAGGAAAAAAAGTAACAGTCTTTACATCATTTCCAGATTCTATTGAATGGAAAGATAGAAAGTTTAAAGGAATTATTGAAGAATCTGGAAGAGATCATATTTTATTAAGTGATCCTACTACAGGTAATTGGTATATGATTTTAATGATATATGTAGATTATATTGAATTTGAAGAAAGAATCAATTATAACAAAGATTTTATTTCAACTAATTGAAATAATTAATCTTTTTTGTTATACTTAATATAGGTGATAGTAATGGAAGTATTAATGAGTGTAATATTTTTAACTGTAATTGTTTGTATTTTAGCAATTTGGTTTGTTGCTATTTATAACAAATTTCAAGAGTATGTTATAAGAATAAATGAGGCGGAAGCCGATATTGATTCCACATTAAGAAAAAGATTTGATCTTTTAAATAAATCTATTGAAGTTATAAAGGCTGTAACTGAAGAAGAACAAGTATTAGAAATAATTACTAATTTAAGAAGCCAAAAATTAAATAATTTTGAATTAGATAGACAAATATACGAAGGAATTAATGAATTTAATGGTTATAAAGAAAACAATGAAAAACTTAAGAAAAATGAAGGATTTATAAAAATTGATATAGCTCTTAATGAAACAGAAGCTGAAATGGTTGCTGATAGAAAATATTATAATGACATCATTACTGATTATAATAAAATGGTTAAAAGCATTCCATCAAATATAATTGCAAAGGTTTGCAAATTCAAATGCAAAAATTATTTTGATGGCAAAAACATGACAGAAAATGGAAAAGCAGATATTAAGATATAAAAAAAATAACATTAATTGTTATTTTTCTTTTGGCTTTTTCTAATTAAAAATATAAAAATAATAAAAACTAATATACTTACAAAACCTATTATATAATAAATATATATTGGGTTTTCTTTTTTTTCTACTGGTTTTTCTTCTTTTTCTTCAACTTTTAAAACATATTCACTATCTTTTGTATATAAATAATTTTCCCTAGCATATTTAGCTATATATTCAGGATCTTTTAGTTTTTCAATTTCATCAGTCATCATTGCGGCATCTTCTTTTAATGCAACTAATTTTTCTTCTAGTTCAATTTTTGTTAGTCTAAGATTATTAATTCTATAAGCATAAGATAAAATAGTAAATACTGTCACAACAAAAATACCAATTGATATTGGTGCTATAACTGTCATTCTTCTTTTAACATTTCGACTTACTTTCTTAGCCATTATATCCCTCGTATTCTATATTAAGTATATCATTTTTTATGTTTATTAACAATAATATGAGTTCCAAAGTATGTTATAGTAAGGGTAATAAACGAATAAATATGTAAAGTACCATCATTTATTTTTTGTAAACCAAGAAAATAAATCATAGCATTTATAAGAGAAAACAACAATGTAAAAAGAATTTTAGTTATACATTTTTTTTCTTTTATTATATTGTTATTAAAATCACAAAATAAAGAAAAAAAGATACCATAAAAAAAGGAAAAAATTATTAAAAATATTTGTTTTTTAAGTATCATTATTTAAATAATTTAGAAAACATTCCTTCTTCTTTTGATGGTTTCTTATCTTCTATATATGCTATACTATTTATTTTTCCTTTGATTGATACATTGCCTGATAAGGTATCTAGTTTTAATAATTCTAATCCATTTCCTTTAACAATTATATAACCCATAGTAGATTCAATTAAAAATTCTTCATCATCAAAATTTTCTATTTTTTTTACACCTGATATTACGATACTTTTTCTTTCTACTAATGTTATAGTATGATTATAATTATCTATTTTGTCCATTGTATCACCAATTAAATATATGAAAAAAGCAGAATAATTATTCTGCTTTTTTGTATTCTTCTAAAATAGCATCTTCAAATTGTTTTCTTGTTTCTGGATTAATTGGGTGAACTATGTCACGGTATCCTCCAGTTGCTGTTTTACGACTTGGCATAGCTATAAATAAACCGTTGTCTCCTTCGATGATGCGAATATCATGAACTGCAAAGTTATCATCTAATAATACAGATGCAATTCCTTTCATTCTTGAATCTTCTTTTTCGACTTTGCGAACATTAACTGATGTTATTTTCATTTTGTTTTCTCCCTTCGATTATACTATAATTTTATTTTAAACTAATTTTTTTAAAAATGCAATAATTTATTAGTTTGTGTATGTATAGTGTGTAAAGTTCAAATTTTTTTTATTATGATATTTCTTATTAATATATCAACATAAGTAAATGATCTAATCATGCCATTTGGAGTTAACAAAATAAAATGATTATCATATTTTTCTTTAATTATACCTTCTATATGTTCGTATTTATTTCTTCCTAAATTTATTTTAATTTTTATTTTACTTCCTATTTCTAATTCATTTTTAATTTTTTGTTTTATAGTAGTCCTCCTATCTAGGGTATCCTACATGCATTGTTCCTTTTGTTATTATGCCTCCTATTCCATCACTACCATATTTAGTTCGCTGAATTATTTCTTTAAGATTTATTTCCTTATTAGCTTCTGAAAATGCCATTGATGCTGCAATAATTGCTGGGTCTAATGCATGTATATTTATTCTTTTTGGACTTGATGCAAAATTAGCACCAGCACATAAAAGACTTTCATAATCTGATTGACAAGCGCCAGCTATAATTATTAATTCATCTTGATTTCTTATATGTTTTCTACATTCTCTAATTGAATTTAGAAAGTTTTCCGTATTTTTATATTTTTTTTCTTTTTTATATATTGCATCATGCCCTGTTATAACGACAATATTTGGTTTGTATTTAATAAGCCAATCTACAATTTTATTTGCAACATCTGATTCTTTTTCTAACTTCCCTATTGCTTTTAAATTATTTCTTTTATAATAATCTAAACATTTATCTAAATAATCTTTATCACCATCAATATGAAGAATTTTGCCAGGCATATAAAAATAATTATTTCTATCTAAATTTTTGATTCCATAAATTCTTTTTTCAAAATCTTCATCTTTATCATCTTCTAAAGATTTTTTTAAATCTTCTTCATATGCATCAACATATAATCTTACATATTTTCCTTTTAAATAATAAATATTTTCTTTAAAATCAACAATAATAAAAATAATATCATTGTTGTAAGAAATTCTGGTAACTTCATCACCAATTTTAAACATATTACCACCTAAATTAGTATATGAAAAAAACAGAAAATAAATTCTGTTTAAATTAGTCTGTAATAAGTTTTTTTACTGGAATATCAAATTCATCATGATTAATTTCATTAAGTAATAATTCTTTATAACAAACTCCTATACTAAAAATATTGTTTTTTGCATAGAATTTGTCATAGAATCCACCACCATATCCTACTCTAAAAAAATCCTTAGAATAACATATACCAGGAGTAATACAAACACTATTATTAAAATCAGTAACCTTATTATTAGTAATAGGTTCTAAAATATTATAATAACCTTTTTCTAATTCATTTATATTTTTTATATAATAGAAATTCATTTCATTATTTTCTATTCTAGGAACTGCTACTTTTTTTGTTTTTAAAAAATAGTTTATAATTTTTTTTGTTTCAATTTCTTCATCAGTAGAAACATATATTAATAAAGTATCTGCATTATTAATATCATTATCTAATATTACTTTTTTAAAAATAATATCATCTTTAAAAGTTTTATTTTTTATATTTTTTCTTTTTTCACGATATTCTTTTCTAATTTCTTTTTTCATTTAAATCGTCCTTAATATAGTATGGATCTTCTTTTCTACCAGATCCTTCAAGTAAAATATTTTTATTAAAATTAAGTATAATATAATCTTTATAATTGTCAATGTAACTATCCTTTAAAATCGTTTTTTTATATAAATTTTTTGATAGTTTTTCTTTTCCTTTATACTTTCCAGAAATAACAAATCCATTATCAGTAAATTTTACAATTCTATATAATTTATCGTTATAATTTATATAATTAATTGAATTTGAGCCTTTAAAAATATATTCATTATTTTCTTTATACAACCCGTCTCCTTCTTCTTTTAGTGGTATTTTAACATTATTAAACAATCGATACTCTGGACATGGTACGTCCTGAAACATAATGTCATCACTATAAGGTAGTTTCATTACACACATATTATCTCTTTGTAAAAAGAATGAATAATCTTCTTCAAGAAATATAACACCATAACCATTTATTTTATGTTTAATATTATTAAGCATATATGAATTATCAATTAAAATTTGTTTAGTCATTTTTGGTAATTTCAATGATTCTATTTGGTTTTTTATTTTTTCAGCATCTTTTACAAGATTAATTTTTGGTCTTATATTTCTTTCATTTAGAAAAATAATGGTAAGAGCAGTTAAAGCTATTACCATTATTATTATTTTATGACTTTTAGGCATTATATTTTTAAATGCTTTCTAACTGCTTTGAAACTACCATACATACCTACTAGAATCCCAATTGCTAAAAGTGCTAATGAGATTTGATAAATAAATGGCGTAGGTTTAATTAATTGTATAAATGGAGAAAATAATTGTCCATCAAATTTTTTGTATAGCATTGTATAACCATATGTTGTTATTATTATTGGAATTACAGAACCTAATATTCCTAAAAATAATCCTTCAAATATAAACGGTATTTTTATATTTAAATTAGATGAACCTACTAATCTCATAATTTCAATTTCTCTTTTTCTTGAGAAAATTGTAATTTTAATAGTATTAGAAATTAAAAATGCAGTAACTATAATAAGGGCTATAACAACACCAACACTTACATTTTTAACTATTTCAAAAATTGAAACTAATTGTTCAACCATTCCTTCACCGTATTTTACAATGTCTACTCCTTTAATTTTTTCAATTTTAGCAGCAATGTTACCAATTTTATTTATATCTTTAACTTTTACTAAATAAGTTGGTTGAAGTGGTGATGTTTCTTCAGTATATTGAGATAAAATATTTTTTAAATCTTCACTTGATTCCATCATATCATTAGCAATATCAGTTTTTGATTGATATTCATAACTTTCTATACCACTAATTTCTCTAATTTCTTCTAGAACATCATCTTTTTCTTCAGCTGTAATATCAACATTCATAAAAGCTACAATAGTTACATCTTTTTGAACATTATCTGCAAATGCATTTACGTTATATGTTAATAAAATTGATATTGAAACTACAATTAAGGTAATAGTAATACATGAAATTGATGCTAATGAAAGTGAGAAATTTCTAATAACACCTTTAAATGAATCTCTAATATCTCTTGATAAAATTCTAATTACTTTCATTTACATAAGTCCCTTCTGCATAATCTTTTAATACTCTACCTGTATCAAGTAAAATAACTCTTTTCTTCATTTCCTCAACAATTCCTTTGTCATGTGTAACCATTATAATTGTTGTTCCCATTTTATGTACTTCATCAAGTACTTTCATAATTTCCATACTAGTATCGTGGTCTAAATTTCCAGTTGGTTCGTCACAAATTAAAAGTTTTGGTTCATTAACAATAGCTCGCGCTATTGCAACACGTTGTTGTTCCCCACCAGAAAGTTCGTTAGGATAGTTTTTAGCTTTTCCTTTTAGTCCAACTAAATCTAGTACTTTAATTGTTTTTTCATAAATTTCTCTTTTAGGTAGTCCAAAAATTTCAAGTGCAAAGGCAACATTTTCGTATACTGTTAATTTATTTAGTAATTTAAAATCTTGGAATACAACACCAATTTTTCTTCTTAATTTGTAAACTTTTCTATTTTTTAATTTTGTAACTTCAATACCACCAACATTGATATAACCACTATCAGGTTTTTCTTGACGATATAACATTTTTATTAAAGTTGATTTACCACATCCAGTATGACCAATAACAAAAACGAATTCGCCTTTTTTAATATTTAATGTTAAATCATAAAGAGCAGTAACACCGTTTCGATATGTTTTTTTAACATTTTTCATTCTAATTAAATCCATAATTCACCAACCTTTTTATCCTTTTATTAAATATTCATTTATGAAGTCATCTAAATATCCATCTAAAACTTTAGATACATTACTTGTTTCACAATTAGTTCTATGATCTTTAACCATTGAGTATGGATGCATTACATAACTTCTTATTTGCGAACCAAAATTTATGTTATTAAGTTCACCTTTTAATGCCTTTAATTCTTGTTCTTGTTTAGCAAGTTCTAATTCGTATAATTTATTTTTTAAGACTTCAAAAGCCTTTTCTTTGTTTTGAATTTGACTTCTTTCATTTTGACAAGTTACAACAATATTTGTTGGAATATGAGTAATACGAACAGCTGAATCAGTTGTGTTAACTCCTTGACCACCACAACCACTACTTCTATAAACATCTATTCTTACATCACTATCATTAATTTCTATATCTATATTTTTATTTTCGAAATAAGGTGAAATACTTACTGAAGCAAAAGATGTGTGTCTTCTTGAATTAGAATCAAATGGGGATATTCTTACAAGTCGATGTACACCTTTTTCTGCTTTTAAATATCCATAAGCATGTAATCCTTTTACAAGAATAGTAACACTTTTTATTCCTGCTTCATCACCTGATTGTTCATCAATAATCTCATATTTAAATCCTTTTTTATCACAATATCTTAAATACATACGATATAGCATGTTAGCCCAATCACATGATTCAGTACCACCAGCTCCAGGATGTATTTCTAATATTGCTCCTTCATTATCATATGGTCCATTTAATAAGATTAAAACTTTTTGTTTTTTTATTTCATTTTTAATTTTATCAATATCACTTATAAGAAGATCTTTAATTTCTTTATCTTCTTCAGCTTCTAATAGTTCTATTAAGTCATTATTATTTTTTATATTTTCCCTTAAATTTTTTAATCCATCAACAAGATTTTTTAAACCATTTAATTCTGTAATAACTTTTTCACTATTTTTTTTATCATTCCAAAAATTAGCATCTTTCATTTCGGTTTCTAATTCTATAATTCGTTTTTCTTTACTTTCGCTGTCAAAGAGACCTCCATAATTCTAAAGTTTCATTATTAAAATCATTATATATCATTTTTATTTCATTTAATTCCATAATAAACCTCCTATGCTTATTATATTATAACATAAAAGCGACTATTTTTCATAGTCGCATTGTGAACATTTAATATTATCTTTTTTCTTTACTAACATTTCTCCGCAGTTAGGACATTTTTCACCAATTGGTAAATCCCAATATGCTGTTTTACATTCTGGATAATTATTACATCCATAGAAAAGTTTTCCACGTTTACTATGTTTTTCAATAATTTGTCCTTTATCACAATTAGGACATTTTGTAATTTCTTTTTCCTCTTTAGCTTCTGTTTTTATATATTTACAACTTGGAAAATTACTACATGCTACAAAAGCACCATATTTTCCTTTTCTAACAACTAATGGGTTACCACATTCAGGGCAATCTTCTCCAGTTTTTTCTGCTTCTTTTTTTGGTAAACTATCAAATGCTTTTTGTACAGCTGGTTCAAATTCATTATAAAAATTCTTTAAAACTTCATACCATACAATATTTCCTTCTGAAATTTTATCTAAATCATTTTCCATATTAGCAGTATATTCAACATTAATAATATGATTAAAATGTTCTTGTAATTTATCAGTTATTTCAATACCAATTTCAGTTGGTTTAAATTTTTTATCTATAATTTCAACATATCCTCTAGATTTTAATGTATCCATAGTTTTAGCATATGTACTAGGTCTTCCTATTCCATCTTCTTCCATTTGCTTAATTAATTTAGCTTCAGTATATCTAGCTGGTGGATTAGTAAAATGTTGTTCTTTTAATATTTCATTTGAAACAATAATATTTGTTTTATAAGTATCAAATGATGGAAGTACTGTATCTTTTGTATCCTCATAATCTTTATATACTTTTAAATAACCATCAAATGTAATAATTTGACCAGTAGCTTTAAATTGATAGTTATTGTTATCTAAAATTACAGTTGTGTTTTCTGTTTTAGCATCACTCATTAAAGATGCTAAAGTTCTAGCATAAATCATTTTATAAAGTTTATATTCATCATCAGTTAAATAAGGTTTTAAATCTAATGGGTTTTTATTAATATCTGTTGGTCTAATACCTTCGTGAGCATCTTGAACATTTTCAGTTTTTTTAGATGTTTTTACAGAACCAACGTATTCTTCACCATATTTTCCCTTAATATATCCGAATGCTGATTTAACAAATTCTTCACTTAATCTTGTTGAGTCAGTACGCATGTATGTTATAAGCCCAACAGTTTCATCTGGAAGTTCAATACCTTCATAAAGTTTTTGAGCAACACTCATTGTACGTTTAGCACTCATACCAAGTTTATTTGATGCATCTTGTTGCATAGTACTTGTCGTATAAACTAATTTAGATTTTTTACTTTTAGATTTTTTTTCTACACTTTCAATAACAAAAGATTTATTTAATGAATCAACAATTTTAGTAGCTGTAACTTCATCTTTAACTTCTATATCTTTATGATCATAATTAAATAGTTCAGCTTCAAAATCATTAAATTTACCTGTTATAGTCCAATATTCTTCTTTTTCAAATGCTTCAATTTCTCTTTCACGGTCAACAACAAGTTTTAAAGCAACACTTTGAACACGACCAGCTGATGAACCATCAGTTTTAGATTGAATTAATTTACTTAATCTAAATCCTATTATTCTATCTAGTATTCTTCTAGTTTCTTGACTATTAACCATTTTTTGATCAATTTTACGAGCATTATCAAAAGCTTCTACTACAGCTTTTTTTGTAATCTCATTAAATACAACTCTTTCATAATTATCTTCAGTTAAACCTAAAACATCAAATAAATGCCATGAAATTGCTTCTCCTTCACGATCGGGATCGGTAGCAAGATAAACATAATCAGCTTTTTTAACTTCTTTTTTTAATTCAGTAACAATACTTTTTTTATCTTTCATTGTTACATAATCAGGTTTAAAATTATTTTCAACATCTACACCTAGTCCGAATTTACCACGTGTTGATAAATCCCTAACGTGTCCTTTACTTGAAAGAACTTTATAATCTTTACCAAGATATTTTTCTATTGTTTTAGATTTACTTGGAGATTCCACTATTACAAGATTTTTTGACATAATTCACTTCCTTTGCTATTTATTTATACATCATATTAGAGTATATGTCAATCACTCATTTCTTAATATTACCACATTTACTACCCCAAATGTCAACAATTTTATTATCTTTATATATATTTATTATTTCACAGTTATTACCACATTTATCACATTCATATCCTTTAGTTTCAAATTTTATATCTTTAAAGTCTAGATTATAATTTTTTTTGTTGTTTTTTGATAGTATAGCTATTCCATATGCTCCCATTAGATAACCATCTTCATGAACTATAATTTCCTCTCCAAGAATTTCCTTAAAATATTTAACAACACCAATATTTTTACTTACTCCTCCTTGAAACATAATAGGTGGTTTTATTTTTTTGCCTTTACATACATTATTTAAATAATTAATTACAATACTCTTGCATAGTCCTGCAGCTATATCTTCTTTTTTATATCCTAATTGTGCTTTATGAACTAAATCAGATTCAGCAAATACAGTACATCTTGCTGCAATTTTAGCTGGATTATTAGATTTTAAAGCTAAAGGACCAAAATCATTAATATCAATATTTAATCTTTTTGCTTGACTCGATAAAAATGAACCAGTTCCTGCTGCGCATAATGTGTTCATAGCATAATCATTTATAATTCCATTTTCAATTAAAATAACTTTAGAATCTTGACCACCTATTTCTAAAATAGTTCGTACATCTTTATTTATATTCATAGACCCAATAGCATGGGCTGTAATTTCATTTTTAATTACATTAGCATCTAGCATTATTCCTATTAAATTTCTTCCACTACCCGTTGTACCGATTCCTTTTATATTATATTTTTTAATTGGTTTAATAATTTCTTTTACAGCATTAATAGGATTACCATTAGTCCATATATAATCTTTATAAATAATATTATTATTTTCATCAATAACTACACATTTTGTTGAAATAGAACCAATATCAATACCCAAAAAATGTTCAGTCATTTTTTTTCCTCATTTCTATTAAATCTAATAAAGCCTCTATTCTAGTTGACACTCCTGTTTCGTTTGAATTAGTGTCAAATGATAAAAATAAAACTGGAACATTATAATCGTTACAAACCTTTTCAATTAAAGGCATAGCAGATATTTCTGGAGTACAAAAAGAAGACTTAATGTGTAAAATGGCATCATACCCTTCTTTACAGTATTTTTCAGCTTTACATATGTTATCACTAGCGTCTGCACCCATCTTTGTTTTTATATATTTACTAGATTTTAAATATTTTTTCATTTTTTTATTTTTTTTGAATAGTAAATATGTAGCATTTGTTTCTCTTGTTATTGATATATTTCTTGCAAGTAAGTTTTCCTCAATTTTAAAATTTGCAAATGGTTCCATAATTGTGTATAACTCTCCAATTATTCCAATTTTTATATAGTTATCCCTGTTTTCCACATTTTTTTTGATATTATTTTTAATTTTCTTATAAGTTT
>CAJGDV010000018.1 GCA_904502155.1 uncultured Bacilli bacterium | reverse complement strand
TAATAGATATCCTATTGTTGTATTAAAAATAAATGTTGACCCATCATTAATTGATGTTAATATCCATCCAACTAAAATGGATATTAAATTTAGTAAAATGGATAAACTCCTAGATTTAATTGAAAATATGATTAAAAATACTATTGGAAGAAAAATTCTTATTCCAAAAGTAGAAAATAAAACTGTAGAAGTTAAAGAGCAAATTGTTCTTGATTTTAATAAACCTACTATAGAATATGAAGAAAATATTTTAGTAAATGAAGATTTGATTATCAAAGAAGATATAAAAATAGAAGAAAAGAAAACATTACCTGAATTATACCCAGTAGGTATTGTTCATGGAACATATTTAATATGTCAAAATAATGAAGGAATGTATTTAATAGATCAACATGCTGCTAAAGAAAGAATCAATTATGAAATTGTTAAAGAAAAATTAGGAAATCCATCAAACGAAAAAATAGATATGCTTTTTCCTAAAACAATGGAATATACTAAAGCAGAATTTATTATTTTAAAAGAAAATTTTGATTTTATAAGAAGTTTAAATTTTGATATTGAAGAATTTGGTATGAATACAATTATTGTAAAATCACATCCTGTATGGCTTCCAGAAGGAAATGAGATTGAAGCAATTAAAAGAATTTTTGAATTAATTATCAGTTATGAAAAAAACTTTAATATTGAAAAATTTAACGAAAATTTAGCTACAATGATGGCTTGTAAAATGAGTATTAAAGCTAATACTAATTTGAGTCTTCTTGAAATGAAAAAGTTACTTGAAGATTTAGGCAAATGCAATAATCCATACAATTGTCCACATGGTAGACCAACAATTATTTTTTATTCTATATATGAACTTGAAAAATTATTTAAAAGAAGTGGATTTGAAAATTTAGTATAATTAGTCTTTGTTTCGACAAAATAAACCCAATTATCTAGATATAATAGTATAGGTGATAAAATGAAAAATTATTTAGTGCCTGTAATATTATCTTTAGTAATTGGGTTTTTATCTAGTAAATTTATGTTTAATCAGTATGATTATAAAACTAGTATTAAAGGTGTATTTAATGCTGGTGAAAAAGTTTTTTTTCTTCAGCAAGGTGTTTATTCCTCAGTAGATGGAATGAAGGATAATATGAGTAAATTTAAGTCTTATATTTATTCATTTGATAATGATAAATATTATACTTATGTTGGAATTACAAAAAAAATGGAAAATGCCGATAAATTAAAAGGATATTTCAAAGATTTAGGATACGATATATATGTAAAGGAAATTTATCTTGATAATAGTGAATTTTTAATTGTCTTAAATAATTATGATAATTTACTTTTAAATACTAATGAAAAAGACATAATAGAAGCAATAAACAAAGAAGTATTAAATGAGTATGAATTAAAGGTGGTGAAAAGTGAAAATTAAAAATATACCATTAACAGATAGACCGAGAGAAAGACTTTTAAAAGTGGGACCATCAAATTTATCAAATGAAGAACTATTAGCTATTATTATAAAAACAGGAACTAAAAATAAAAGTTCTAAAGAAATAGCATCAGAAATTTTATCTAAATTAAATAATATTAATGAACTAGCAACTATTGATTATAATAATTTAAAAAAAATAAATGGTATTGGAAATGTTAAAGCAATAGATCTTCTTGCAAGTATAGAATTAGGAAAAAGGATAAATACTAAAATTAGTAGTATTAATAATATTAAATTTACTAATCCTAATATTATTTTTGAATATTATAAAAATACTTTAGGAAAATCAAAGCAAGAACATTTTTGTGCTGTTTACTTAGATTCATCTAAAAAAATTGTTAAAGAAAAAGTTTTGTTTAAAGGAACAGTTAATCATAGTATGGTTCATCCTAGAGAAGTATTTAAAGAGGCATATAAATGTGATGCAACAGCTATTATTTGTATACATAATCATCCTAGCGGTAATGTAACTCCAAGTAGGGATGACTTAGAAACAACAGCAAAATTAATAGAAATAGGGAAACTATTTAATATTCATATTATTGATCACATAATAATCTCGGACACAGGATATTATAGTTTCTTTGAAAATGGTGATATATAATGCTTAAAAAAATTTTTTTTGGAATTATGATTATTTTAATTTTAAACGCAAGTTTAAATGATGATAGAAAATTATTAAAAGTAGAATATTTTTTTAATGATGTTTTTAAAATTAATAATGTTTTAAAAAAAGAGCAAAATATTAATTTATGTAATAATAATGCTCTTAAAGAAGAAATAAATGAACTAAAAAAACTTTTAGAATTAAATACAATAACAAGCGAATATAAGATTATAAATGCTACTGTAATAGCAAGAAACTTAGAAGAATACCTAGATATCGTTACAATAGATAAAGGCAAAAAAGACGGTATTAAGAACGATATGGCCGTTGTTACTAATGAAGGACTTTTAGGTAAAACAATAAAAGTATCAAATAATACAAGTAAAGTTAAATTATTAACTAGTCCTGATATATATAATAAAATATCTATCATGATACAAACAGAAAGTAAAAAAGTATATGGTATATTATCTAGGTATGAAGAAAAGACTAATTCATTTATTATTGAAGGAATTGATGATTTAGCTATTATTAAAGAAGGAGACTTAATATATACAACTGGACTTGGTGAAGTATATCCAACCGGCATTTTGATAGGAAAGGTTACTAGAATTAGTAAAGATCATTTTGATTTATCATATAATCTTAAAATAACGCCAAGTAGTAATTTTAACAATTTTCATTATGTAGGAGTATTAGATAGAGGCGAATCATGATTTTATATTTTCTTGTAGATCTAATACTTTCCAGATTTACAACAAGTATAAGTATTTTAATATATATATTAAATATTAAATCAAATAAAACTATAAAAATTCTTTTTATAAGTTTAATTTATGATTTAATATTTACTTCTATTTTCTTTTTACATTTTATTTTGTTTTATTTTTTAGATTTGATTTATAAATATATTAAAATCAAAAATCATTATTTTAAATTTATTTTTATTTTAATTTTATATAAAATATTTTTATATTTAATACTTCTTACATATAATTATATATCTTTTAATATTAATGCTCTTTTTAGTGGTATGATTTTATTTTTAATTATAAATTTTTTATCATATTTTATGAGTAATTACATAAAATTACATAGGTGATAATATGACTGATGACATTTATACATTAAAACGATACAAAAAAAAACCAAAGAAAAATAAATTTAATAAAATATTATTTTTAATTATATTAATTCTTTTAACAATGATTGTATTTAAAAGTAATAATAAAATTAAAGAAACATTTTATAAATATGTATTTGAATCTAATATTTCATTTTCTAAAATAAATGAAATATATCAAAAACACTTTGGTACTTTAATTCCAACTGAAATAAAAGAGAAAGAAGTATTTGTAGAACATTTAGAATATCAAGACGTTAGTAAATATAAAGAAGGAGTTAAGTTATCAGTTAATAATAATTATGTAGTACCATCACAAGAATCTGGAATAGTGGTTTATATCGGAGAAAAAGAAGGATATGGTAATACTGTTATTATTCAGCAAGTCAATGGAATTGACTTATGGTATGGAAATATTAATAATGTTTCTGTAAAAATTTATGACTATGTTGAAAAAGGTGAAGTAATAGGAGATACTTTAAATAATGATTTATATTTAGTTTATAAAAAAGAAGGAAAAACATTAGATTATGAAGAATATATTAAAGGTTAATTTTTTCTTTTATATTCTTTTTTTAGTATCTATTTTTACAGGTTATTTTAAAACCTTTATAACGATTACCTTAATTACTATTTTTCATGAATTAGGTCACATCATTATAGCTTTACTTCTTAATGTAAAAATTGAAAAAATAGTTATTGTTCCATTTGGACTAATAACTATTTTTAATAAGAAAATAAATATACCTATTATATTTGATTTTCTTTTAACTATAATGGGACCTTTTTTTCAGTTCTTACTTTTTTTTGTCATTAAAGATGAAGAAATTTTAAAAATTAATTATTCTTTACTATTATTTAATCTTATGCCGATTATTCCATTAGATGGTTCTAAACTTCTTCATTTAATATTAGAAAAGTTGTTTTCTATTAAAGTTAGTTACAATTTAACTATTTTAATATCGATTATTACTTTAATATCATTATTAAAATATAATTTAACAATATTAATAATTGTTATAATCTATTTATTTAATACTTATAAATTTTTAAAAGATAAAAATGTTTATTTTAATAAATTTTTGCTTGAAAGATACCTTTATAATTATAATTTTAAAATTACAAAAATAAATAATATTAATAATTTTAAAAAATATAAAAAACATATTATAAATAATCAATTTGAAAAAGATTATCTTAAAGAAAAACATTTTAAAACTAATTAGTGTTTTCCTTTATTTTTTAAGGATATTTGTTTGACATTAGCATGCTTTTATGGTAAAATCTTTAAATGTGTAGAGCCTTACTCTACAACCGCACTGAAAAGGTTAAAAACATTATGTACCTTAAAGGCGAGTCTTAGAGAATGTTAGGAGGATAATATGAAAGCTATAATCGAAACAGGAGGAAAACAAGTTTTAGTTGAAAAAGGTTCAGTTATTTATGTTGAAAAATTAGATGCTGAAGCTGGAGCTGAAGTTGTTTTTGACAAAGTTTTAATGGCAAACGGTGTTGTTGGACGCCCATATGTTAATGGTGCTCAAGTAGTTGGAACTGTAGTTAAACATGGTAAAAACAAAAAAATCAAAGTATTTAAATACAATCCAAAGAAAAAGTATCGTAAAACTCAAGGTCATCGTCAACCATATACTAAAGTGGAAATCACTGCTGTTAAATAATGATCAAAGTAAATGTAACAACAAAAGAAAACCTAGTAGAAAAAATAACTATCAAAGGTCATGCTATGTATGATGATCATGGTAAAGATATTGTTTGTGCTAGTGTATCTACAATGGTAATAACTACGGTTAATGCTATTAGTAGATTTAAGCAAAATGACATTACTTGCAATCAAGATGATGGTTTTGTAGAAATTGTTATTAATACTCATAATAGTATTACGGATACTCTAATAGATAACTTAATTGATTTACTAAAAGAGTTAGAAAAACAATATAAAAAGAATATAAAAATTAATATATAGGAGGTGTCCAGGAATATGATGAAATTAATGGAATTAAATATTCAATTATTCGCTCATAAAAAAGGTCAAGGGTCAACTAAAAATGGACGTGACTCAATCGCAAAAAGACTTGGTGCTAAAGCTGCTGATGGTGAATATGTATCAGGTGGTTCTATTTTATATCGTCAACGTGGAACAAAAGTTTATCCAGGAAATAATGTAGGAATTGGATCAGACGATACAGTTTATGCAAAAGTTAGTGGATACGTTAAATTTGAACGTGTTGGTAGAGATAAAAAACAAGTTAGTGTTTATCCAGAAAAACACTAAGATAATGGGGGGATATTAACTCCCTTTTTTATTGCATTTAATTATTAGTTTTGCTATAATTTTTATAAAGGTAGGTAATTTTATGAATATATTAGCAACAGTAACACATTCTTTTGGTGTTAGTAATATTTTAAATATCTTTATAATATTAGGACTAATAATTATATTAATTTTAATTTTTTATGCATTATCAATTAATAAGAAATGAGAGAGGTGTGTATGGGATTATTTTTATTATGTCTTAAAATATTTTTTGTAAGAATTCTTGATGTTTCTCTTGGAACAGTAAGAACAATTGTTACAATTAAAGGGAAAACTAAATTAGCATCTATGATTGGTTTTGTCGAAGTATTTATTTGGTTTGTAATTGTTAAGGAGGCTTTAAATACGCCTGAAACTAGTATTTTTATAGCAATAGCTTATGCTGCAGGATATGCTAGTGGTACTGCAATAGGAAGTATTATTTCAGATGTATTTATTGAAGGTAATTTAACTATTCAAGCAATTTTAAGTAATAATGATGACGATACTGTTAACTCAATTAGAAAAGCAGGTTATGCAGTTTCTGTTATTGATATTAAAGGAAGAGATGAAGGTCAACCTAAATATTTATTATTTATGGAAATAAATAAAAAAAGACTTAACCATCTAAAAAAACTTATCAAAAATTTAGATGAAAAAGCATTTATTGTTGTAAATGAGACAAAAATGGTTCATAATGGGTACTTTAAATAGTACTTTTTTTGTGATATTATATAATTAGGTGAAAATATGAGGGATTATAAAAGAATAAAAATTGAACCTAATGGTTTGATGGTTAATAAATTATATTTAAAATTTTTAAGAACATTTGAAGACGATGTTGAACTTAAAAAGAAATTAAGTCCAAAAGAATATAATTTTTATGTACAAACACAAGAAAGAAAATATATGAAAAATGATAATGGTGAAGAGGTATTAATAAAATGGGATGATATTTCTTCTTGGACTGCTAGCGGTAGAATGGATAAATTAAAAGTATCTATTAAAATTAAAAGAGTAAAAAATGAATTAAAACCTGTTTTTGATTCTAAATATTATCTAATTACAGTACTTGAAAAATACTGTTTTAATAAGGGTAAATTAAGTAGTAAAGCAAGTTATAAAATGGCGCAAGCATATCTTTATATCACATATGCTATTATTTTCATTTTAGCTATTTTAATGTTTGTTGAAATAATGAAATAATATTTGATTTTATATATTAATTAAAGTATAATACTTAAGAAAGAGGTGATTAATGTGTTCGTTGATGAAGTAACCCTTGAACTTATTGCCGGAGACGGTGGTAATGGATGTATGGCCTTTAGACGTGAAAAATATGTTGAAATGGGAGGACCATTCGGTGGTAATGGTGGTAAAGGTTCAAACATTATTTTTAAGGTTGATGAAGGTTTAAATACATTATTAGATTTAAGATATAAAAAGTTAATCAGAGGTAATAAAGGTGCTAATGGTGAAGGTAAAGGTTGTCATGGTGCTAATGCTGAAGATGTTATTGTTAGAGTTCCACAAGGAACTGTAATAACAGATGTTGAAAGTGGTCTTGTTATTGCTGATTTAGTTAAGAAAGATGATGAAGTTATAGCTGCTTATGGTGGTCGTGGTGGTAGAGGAAATATAGCTTTTGCAACACGTGCTAATCCAGCTCCAGCTTATGCTGAAAATGGGGAACCAGGAGAAATAAGAAAAGTTAAAATAGAATTAAAATTATTAGCTGATGTAGGTTTAGTAGGTATGCCTTCTGTAGGTAAATCAACTATTATTTCTAAAATAAGTGCATCAAAAGCTAAAATTGCTGCTTATCACTTTACAACATTAAGTCCTAATTTAGGGGTTGTAAAAACAAAAGATGAAAGAACATTTGTTGTAGCAGATATGCCAGGATTAATCGAAGGAGCTAGTCTTGGTGGAGGATTAGGAGATAAATTCTTAAGACACATAGAAAGAACAAGAGTTTTAGCTCATGTTGTTGATATGAGTGCTTGGGAAGGTAGAGATCCTTATGAAGATTATGTAATTATTAATAAAGAACTTGAAAACTTTAGTAAAAAAATGCTTTTAAAACCTCAAATTATAATTGCTAATAAGATGGATGTTCCAGGAGCAGAAGAAAATCTTAAAATATTTAAAGAAAAAGTTAAAGATGTAGAAATATTCCCAGTTAGTGCTATGTCTAATGATGGTTTAGACAAAGTATTAATTAAACTTGCAGATATGTTAGATCAAATTGAAAAACTACCACTTTATGAAGAAGAAGAAATCGAAAGTCATGTCCTTTACAAATTTGAAAGAACACAACCATTTACAATCACTCATGAAGGAAACGAATGGGTAATTCGTGGTAATGAAGTAGAAAAACTACTTAGAATGACTAGATTCACAACTGATGAAGCTGCAAATCGTTTTGCAAATAAACTTCGTAAAATGGGAATTGATGATAAATTAAGAAGTATGGGAGCAAAAGAAGGGGATACAGTTCGTATTCTAGACTTTGAATTCGAATATAAAGAATAGGTGAAAACCTATTTTTTTTGCATAAAAAAAATTAATGAATACTCATTAACTTTTTTAAATATAATTATCAATTATATAATCAATATCAAATCCTACTGGACCTTCTATTGTAAAAAAGACTTCTTTTTTAGGTAAGATGATTTTATTTCTTTTCACTGATGGATAGAAATATAAAATTTCCTTTTTCATACTAACCATATATACATCGATTGGCTTTCTCATGAAAAAAGTGTGTATACTGTTACAGCGAGGAAATATTAAAACCGTATTATTATCTGATTCAAACATTAATCCTTTAAATCTTGCCCAAAATTTTTCACATACTAACACCCTGTTCATACTATCACCTGAAAACATTATAACATATTTTTTAATTGACAAAAAGGGTATATACATTATAAAATTAAATTAATAGGTTTAGGAGGAAATCATGAATAACAAGGGACAAGCATTAGTAGAATATGTATTAATTATTGCAATCGTAAGTATTGCTGTTGTTAGTTTAGTAAAACTTTTTAGTGGTTATTTACAAGACTCACTTACAAAAACATCATGTACATTAGTTGGAAAAGTTTATATAACTGGTACTAATCCTGGAGAAGGATATTGCGCAGAAGAATAGTTTTTAACTATTTTTTTTTATTGTAATGATACCAAATTTTTGATATAATTTTATTAAGATATAAAGGTGGTAAACATGAAAAATAATAAGGGACAAGCACTAGTAGAATTTATTATTATAATGCCTATTTTAATCTTACTATTTGTAAGTATTTTTGATATGGGACTTGTAATGCTTAATAAATACAAACTAGAAAACGAATTAGACACAATTATAAGTTATTACAATAATAATGAGGAAGATGTAATGAATGCATACGCCAGTAGTAAAGATATAAGCATTTATAAAAAAAGAAAAAATAATAATATGGTAAATATAAAAATATCATATGATTTAGAATTAAATACACCATTACTAAGAAAAATAATGGGCGATAGTTTTAAACTAGAAACTGATAGGACTATATATGAAAAATAATAAAGGTCAAGTACTAACGGCATTTATTATTGTTATTCCTATTATTTTTATGTTGATGGCCGTAATTTTTGATATAGGATTATTATATATTGAAAAAAGAAAAATAGATAATCAACTTAAAGATACAATTTATTATGCATTTAATAATAATAAAAATGATAATGAAATTGAAAATAATATTATTAAAATAGTAAAAGAAAACTATGATTACGATAAATTAATTGTTGATAAAAATGATAACAATATAAAAATTGAACTTAAGAAAACTTATAAAAGTTTATTTAGTTTAATGTTTAAAAAAGCAAATTACGAAATTATAACAAAATATCGCGCCTTAAAAGTAAATGATGAAATTGTTATAAGAAAGGGGAATTAAAGTGGCAGTAAAGAATGCAAAAATATTTACAGTAACAAGTGTAAATGGAGGAACAGGAAAATCAACAACAGTTTTAAATTTAGCAGGTATATATGCTAATAAAGAAATGAAAACATTAATAATTGATTTGGATTTATGTTGTGGAACTATAGCATATGATTTAAATTTAACAATTAATTCTGATGTCTTTAAATTAGTGGAAGATTTAAATAATAATAAGTTTAAATCTATTAATAATTATGTATCAAAATATAATGATTATATTGATGTTTTACCAGCATGTAAAGATCCTAGATATGCAAGTAAAATTAAAAGTAAATATATAAATATATTATTAGAAAAATATAAGCATGCTTATGATATTATTTTGATTGATACTAGTAATGAATTAAATGAAGTTAATCTAGTAGCATTTGATAATTCAGATAAACTTGTATATGTAATGAAAAATCAATCAAGTGATTTAAAAAATATGAGAACAATGGTATCTATTTTAAAAGATATGGAAAGAAATAATTATATTGTTATTTTAAACGAATCTATGGATACTAACAAAACATTCTTCTCATTAGGAGATATTAAGAATATCGTTAAAAGAAATGTTGACTATACAATTCCATCATCATTTTATATTAAAAATATAGATAAATATGTTTTAAATGGTGAAATAATTACCTTAAATAATAGTTTATGTAAAAAACATAATAAAGGTTATAAAAAATTAGAACAAATTGCTGAAAATTTAATAAAAGAGAAGGTGAGTAAATGAGATCGTTTATAGAAGAATTTGATATAGAAGTAAAAGAAAACAATTCGAATGTATCTGATTATGATGCCTTTCTTGATAAAAAATTATTAGAAGAATTAAGAAATAAAATTATTCAAAATTTAATTGATAATAATGTTGAAAAAAGAGGTTCATTAGATTCATTTATAAAAAATGAAATTGATCATACACTTGAAGGTTATGATTTAAGTAGTGTTGAAATATCATATATTTATAACTTGATTGATAATGAAATTAATGGTTGTGGACCAATTACAGAATTATTAGAAGATCCTAATATTACAGAAATAATGGTTAATGACATTAATAAAGTTTATATTGAAATTGATGGTAAAGTCGTACAAGATGAAAGTATTTCTTTTATAAATCAAGACCACATTATAAGAACAATTAGTAGAATGATTCAACCATTAGGTAGAACAATTGATACTAGTAACCCAATGGTAGATTGTAGATTAAAAGATGGTAGTAGACTTAATGCTATTATTCCACCATTATCAATTAAAGGTCCTATATTAACAATTAGAAAATTTAAAGAAGAAATAAGTAGTATTGATGATTTACTTCGTAATGGTACTTTAACAGCTGAAATGGCACGTTTTTTAGAAGCTTGTGTTCAAAACAAAATGAATATTATAATTTGTGGTGGAACAGGGGCAGGTAAAACAACACTTTTAAATGTATTATCTTCATTTATAGGTCATAATGAAAGAATAATAACAATTGAAGATGCTTGTGAACTTAGATTAAAACAACCTCATGTTATTTCTCTAGAAACTAGAGTAAATAATTATGAAAAAAATGGGGAAATTAGTATTAGGGATTTAGTAATTAATTCTCTTCGTATGAGACCTGATAGAATCATTGTTGGGGAATGTCGTGGTAAAGAAGCATTTGATATGCTTCAAGCTATGAATACAGGTCATAATGGTAGTTTAACTACAATGCATGCTAATTCACCACATGATGCCTTAAATCGTTTAGAAACATTAATTTTAATGGCAGGAATGGAAATACCAGTAAAAGCAATTAGAGAATATACAAAAAATGCCATTGACATTATTATCAATGTTGAAAGATCACAAGATGGAAGAAGAAGAGTTAAAGACATTGTTGAAGTAAGAGAAATTAAAGATGATATGATAGAATTAAAACCTATCTTCCATTATAAAGAAAGTAAAGTATTAGATAACGGTGAAATTGTAGGAGAATTTGCCTTAGCAAAAGGAAAACCAGAAATCTTAAAAAAATTTAATAATCAAACCATCCAAGAAATAAAAGATATATTTGAAAAGGTGAAATAATGCAGTTAAATGTTTCAACTACAAAGTATCCTACAAATCAAGATGTAAAAATAAATTATGTACCAAAAAATAGTGATACTTATGTATATAAACTTTATAAAGATGGAGAAGTTATTGAAGAAAAAGAATTAAAAATTGAACCATTAAATATTACTTTAGTAGAAACAGGAACTTATCATTTAGAATTAAGAAGAATTACTAATGGTAAAATAGAGAAAATAGCAACTGATGATATTGTTATTGATAAAGAAGCTCCAATATTAGAAGTAGGTAAATCTAAACTAAACTTATATAAGGGAGATAAAATCAAATTAATGGGTGATGTTACTACTTCTGATAATTATTCTAAAGAAATAAAAGTAACAACAAATTATTCAAAATTAGATCTATCAAAAGAAGGAAAACATAATCTTGTATATAAAGCTATAGATGAAGCTGGAAATATATCATCAAAAGAAGTAACATTAAATGTTATAAGTAGAAATGAAATTGTATACTTTCAAACTGGTATTATACTAGTATGTATATTATGTATTGCTTTTCTATTAAAATATATAAGAAGTTTAAAACTTGAAAAACGAATAATACCTTATACATTAGATTCGCTAAAAAAAGATGATATATCATTATTTGATAATATTGTAAATAGTTATCAAAAAATACAATTTAAAATTTCAGAGTCATTTGAAAATTCATCTTTATTAGTAAAATTAAGTAAGAGATATTCAAAATATATTCCACTTACAGATAATCATTTAAAAGAAATTGATTTTATAACTAATAAATTAGTATGTGCATTAGTTATTGTTGGTATTTCATTTATATCACAAATAATTAGATTTAATTTATTAACGCCATATGAATTAATTATTCCATTTATAATCGGATTTTTTATGATTGATATATATTATGGTGTTAAATACAAAATATATTATAAAAAACTTGAAAATGATTTATTACAAGCTGTAATGATTATGAATAATGCTTTTAAAGCAGGCAAAAGTATTACACAGGCTGTTGAGTTAGTATCAATAGAACTTGATGGACCAATAGGAAATGAATTTAATAAAATGCTAGTAGAATTAAATTTTGGATTAGATATTAATGTTGTATTCAGTCGTTTTGAAGAAAGAGTACAAATAAAAGAAGCTGAATATTTAACAGCATCATTAAGTATTTTAAATAGTACTGGTGGCGATATTATCAAAATATTTAATACAATTGAAAAAACATTAATTGATAAAAAGAAATTACAATTTGAATTAGAAGCGTTAACTGCTTCATCAAAAATAATTTTATATGTATTATTTATAGTTCCATTCTTATTTATATTATTTATAACAATGTTAGAACCAACTTATTTTAATCCATTCTTTACATCAAGTTTTGGTTTTGCTATTTTTGTAATAATAGTTATATTATATTTAATATATATTTATATTATAAGTAAACTTATGAAGGTAAGGATGTGATTAAATGGAAAAAAGAATTAGAAAAATATTCCGTGAAAAGGACTATAATGATATCGAGAAAAAACTTGATATGCTTCCAAATACAAAACTTACAAGTGAAAGTTTCTTAAATATAAGATTAATATTAACATTAGCAACATTTGTTATTTTACTTTTTATAAGTGATATAGGATATATTGCGTCTCCTTTAGGTGCTTTATTAGTATATTACTTAGTAACTTATATATTTATATATAAACCACTTAAACAAAGAGCTGAAAAACTTGATTTTGAGGCATTAGATTTTTTTGAAGTATTAACATTATCATTAGAATCAGGACGTAATTTAGAACAAGCAATTGAAGTTACAACAAAAACTGTAAAATCAGAATTATCAGAAGAATTTAATAAAGCATTATTGGAAATTAAATTTGGTAAATCACTTAGTGAAGCACTTGATAGTTTAAGAAATAAAATGCCTTCAATGACAATAAATAATATCATTTTAGACTTAGAACAAACAAGTATTTATGGTAGTGATATCGTCTTATGTATGAACAATCAAATTGACTTTTTAAGAGATAAAAAAATATTAGAAATAAAAGAAAAAATTAATAAATTACCAAATCAAATAAGTATAATATCAGTTTTATTTATAATACCATTATTATTAACTTTAATTTTGGGACCATTCTTTATTAACTTTTTTATGAAATAATAGTATAATTATATTGTTAGGAGGATAAGCATGAAATATTATTTAATTGGGATAAAAGGTGCTGGAATGAGTTCATTAGCATTAATTCTAAATGATTTAGGATATAAAGTTGTTGGATATGATGATATGAAAGAACATTCTTTTACAGAAGACCAATTAACCCAAAAAGGAATAAAAATATATACGGAAGATAATGATGAAATAGATGAACATACAATTATAGTAAGAAGTACAGCAATAAAAGATGATCATAAACAAATAATAAAGGCTAAGAAATTAGATTTAAAAATTTATGAATATAATCAAATGCTAGGTAAACTAGGAAATATGTTTGATTTAATTACAATTGCTGGATGTCATGGCAAAACAACAACAACATCATTAATGGCTCATGTTATAGGTAATATAGTAGGATGTAATTACCTAATTGGTGATGGTCATGGAATGGCAAGAAAAGATATTAAAAAATTTGTTATAGAAGCATGTGAATATTATAGACATTTCTTAGTATACGAACCAAATTATGCTATTATAACTAATATTGATTTAGATCATGTTGATTATTTTAAAAATATGCAAGATGTTATAGATGCATATAGTGAATATGCTAATAAAGCTGAAAAAATGGTTATTGCATGTGGTGATGATCCATATACTAGATTAATTGATTGCAATAAAGCATTATTTTATTACGGAATTGGTGAAGGAAATGATATCTTAGCTAAAAATGTAGAATATAGTGAAGATGGTACTTCATTTGATGTTTTTGTTGAAGATAATTATTATGGTCATTTTGATCTTCCATTTTATGGTAAACACATGGTTTTAAATGCATTAGCAGTTATTAGTGTATGTTATTATGAAAGATATGATGCTAAAGAAGTTGCAAGACAATTAAAATCATTTAAAGGTGCTGCAAGAAGATTTAATGAAGAAAAAATAGGAAGTGTTGTAGTTATCGATGATTATGCACATCATCCACAAGAAGTTAAAGTAACACTTAAAGCGGCAAGACAAAAATATCCTGATAAAAAAATTGTTGCTGTTTTCCAACCACATACTTTCTCAAGAACACAAGAATTTAAAGATGATATTGCAAAAGTATTAAGTAATGCTGATGCAAGTTATGTACTAGATATATTCCCAGCAAGAGAAAAACAAGAAGATTATCCTCTTGTTACATCAGAAAGCATTATAAAAGAAACTTCAAACTGTAATGCTATAAATGATGAAAATTGGGACCAACTAAAACAATACAACGAAGATGCTGTAGTAATCTTTATGAGTCCAAAAGAAATTAAATTAATGCAAAATTACAAAGAATACTTAAAAAATTAAGTATTTTTTGTTATAATTAATAATAGGTGATAGTATGAAAAAAGGATTTACTTTAGTTGAACTTCTAGCAGTTTTAACGTTACTAGCATTTGT
>CAJGDV010000017.1 GCA_904502155.1 uncultured Bacilli bacterium | reverse complement strand
TGTAAATAATATTTTAGAAGAAGCTAGAATGGGGGCTTTTAAATCTACAATAAACGAAATAAATAGAGCAGTTGAAAATCAGTGTTCTATAGAACAAATTAAAAATCAAGAACTTACAAGTAGTTATGTTATTACTAATGGAAAAATATATCCTAAATTAGATATTAAAGGAGATTTACCTGATGGAGATATTTTTATAGATAATAATTGTGGTGTAACATTTAATTTATCTAATAACAATTTTGATGCTGAAAAAAATGAACCTAATGAAGAAATTATGGTTTATAAAACAGTTAAAGAACATTTAGATGGCTTAGCTAATTGTAATAAATGTTCAGAAGAACATCCACATATAATAAATTCTAAACAAGACTTTGATATGATGAGAACTCATATTATGACAAAAGATAATGGTGATGGTACAACAACTGAATATTTAGATGGCTATTTTCAATTAGGAAGAGATATTATATTTAATACAAGTGATTTTGAAGAAGGCGGATTATTTTATAATAATGGTAGTAAATTTATTCCTATAGGACTTAAATATATGGATGATTATCCATCTATATGGTCTTCAGATGAAACAGTTTATAATAATAAAATTAAATTTGATGGCAAAAATCATAAAATTAAAAATTTACAAATTTATACTAGTCATGGACAAAGAGATTATAATTCACTTTTTGCAAGACTAGATGCAACTGGATATATTAAAAATTTAGTTATTGATAACTTAAATATAGAAGCCCCAACTTCTGGAGCATTCATAGCAAGAGCTATTTATGCGGAATCTGTTGTTGATAATATTAAAATATTAAATAGTAAATTAAAATTAACTAAAAAAACTGGAAACATGAAAAATAGTGGTGGTATTGCTGGACATATAGATAGTACTATATCAAATATATATATGAATAATGTAGAAGTAAATATTGATGGTTGGTATTCAGCCTTTTTAGCAGCATCAATAAATGGAAACCTAAATAATATTACTGTAGATAATTCTAAATTAATTTCTTATATTGATACAGGTTTTATTGCTTATATGTTAGGAGAAAATGCTAAAATTAATAATATTAAAATTACAAATAGTGAATTTTATCCAAGTCATGTTGACACTACTAGACATGGTGTATTAGTAAATTTAGGTAATGCATCATCTGTAATTGAAAATACTAATGTTAATTTATTATACAAGGGTGTTTCAAATAATTTAATAGCAACTAATGGTGCAACTATTTCAAATTCTAATATTATGATAAGAAGAACAGCATCAGAAGGTGATATACAATTTGGACCAGATGTAGTAAATAATAATAATACATTAAATTTTAGTTTTAATAATTAAAAAAGGCATCGATTAGTATCGATGTTTTTATAAATAAGTGATAGTATAAAAAAGTTCTAATTCTTATTCTTAGTCTATTAAACTTTAATAGACTATTTGCAAGTGTTAGTTTACAAACTAACTCATGAAATTTAGATAATCTAAGCAATACATAATTGTATTGCTTTTTATATATAATATAAGAAAACAACTAATTTTTTGTTGCAAAATATACGTTTTTGTGGTAAATTAGATATGTTAAAAGGAGGGAACTTAGTGGAAATCTTATTAATTATCGTATCAATTTTATTAATAGCTATAGTTCTTTTACAAAGTGGTAAAGCTGAAAGCGCTTCAAATGTAATAAGTGGCGGAAATAATGATCTATTTGCTAATCGTAAAGAAAGAGGCGGAGAATTAATTATTACTCGTGCTACATTTGTTTTAGGTGCTCTATTCTTTATTATTTGTTTAGTATTAGGATTCTAATTACAAATTAAAACAAAAGTAATAGATTTATCTATTATTTTTTTTATTATTTTGGTATAATTTATAGTAGGTGAAAGTATGGAGAATATATATAATTATAGTTTAACTAATCTTGAAAAATTGGTGATTTCATTAGGATACAAGAAATTCAATGCTGGTCAAATTTTTGATTGGCTTTATAAAAAAAGAATTACTTCTTTTAATGAAATGACTAATGTAAAAAAAGAACTAATTGATTATTTAAATGAAAACTTTACACTTGGTAGTATAGACACCTTAGCAGTAGAAAAAGATACAGATGTTTGTAAATTTCTTTTTAAGCTAAATGATGGCCAAAAAATTGAAGCGGTTTACATGAATCATGACTATGGAAATAGTCTTTGTATATCGACACAAGTCGGATGTAATATGAGTTGTGCTTTTTGTGAGAGTGGAAGATTAAAAAAAGTAAGAAATCTTGAATCTTGTGAAATGGTAGAACAAATATTACAAATAGAAGAAGAATTAAAATTAAGAATAACACATTTAGTATTAATGGGGATTGGTGAACCATTTGATAACTATGATAATGTTATGAATTTTATAGATATTATAAATGAAAATAAAGGTCTTGGACTTGGGGCTCGTCACATTACTATTTCAACATGTGGGTTAGTTCCAAAAATCAAAGAATTTGCAAGATATGATAAACAAGTTAATTTAGCAATTTCCTTGCATGCACCAAATAATGAAATAAGAAATAAAATAATGCCTATTAATAAAGCTTATAAAATAGAGGAATTAATTAGTGCATTAAAAGAATATATTAGTATTACTAATAGAAGAGTTACATTTGAATATATTTTATTAAAAGATATTAATGATACTACTAAATGTGCTAATGAACTTTCTGACTTACTTAGAGGAATGAATTGTTATGTTAATTTAATTCCATATAATGAAACAAGTCATATTGAGTTTAAAAAGAGTGATAAAGATAGTATTACAAGATTTTATGATACCCTTAAAAAAAGAGGTATAAATGTAACTGTTAGAAAAGAGTTTGGATCAAAAGTTAGTGCAGCATGTGGTCAATTAAGATCTAAACATGAGGAGGGAAAATAATGGAATACTGTTATTTAACTGACCCAGGTATGGTTAGAGATCATAATGAAGATAGTGTTACAGTAGTTAAAAATATTAGTGATGAAATTTTACTTGCTGTTGCTGATGGTATGGGTGGTCATCGTGGTGGTGAAATAGCATCTAGTATTGCCATTAATATATTAGCAAGAAGATTTTCTGAGCAAGCTAGTATTGGTACAAAAGAAGAGGCAATTGATTGGATTAAGAGAATTGTTATTGAAGCTAATACTGCTATATATAAATATACTGAAGAACATCCTGATTCTATTGGTATGGGTACAACTTTAGTTCTTGCTATTCATACTAATGATTTTTTACTTTTTGGTAATATTGGTGATTCTTCAGGTTATGTTATTAAAAATAAAAAAATACATAAAATAACAACTGATCACACTCTTGTTAATTTACTTGTTAAGTCTGGTGAATTAACACTTGAAGAAGCTAAAGATCATCCACGTAAGAATGTGCTTATGAAGGCTTTAGGTGCCACTTCTGATGTTGATATGGATGTCTTTGATGTGACAGATGAAATTGAAGGAATATTACTATGTAGTGATGGTTTAACTAATATGCTTAGTGATGAACAAATTACTAATGTATTAAATGAAGATCATACAGGCGATGAGAAATTACAAAAATTAATTATAAAAAGTAACAACCGTGGTGGAACAGATAACATATCAATCGCATACTTAAATAAAGGTGGTAATGATTATGATAGTTAAAGGTCAAAAAATTAACGATAGATACCAGGTTATTCGTTCGATTGGTGAAGGTGGTATGGCTAATGTTTATTTAGCATATGATACTATTTTAGATCGAAATGTAGCCGTAAAAGTTTTAAGAGGAGATTTATCTTCTGATGAAAAATTTGTTAGAAGATTTCAAAGAGAAGCAATAAGTGCATCAAGTTTATCTCATCCTAATATTGTTGAAATGTATGATGTTGGTGAAGATGATGGTAATTACTTTATTGTTATGGAATATATTGATGGTAAAACTTTAAAAAGTTTAATTAAAAAGAGAGGTTCACTTACTGTTTGTGAAGTTGTTGATATTATGCTTCAGCTTACAAGTGCGATAAGTTGTGCTCATGATAGTTATATAATTCATCGTGATATTAAACCTCAAAATGTTATGATTCTAGATGATGGTAGAGTTAAAATAACTGATTTTGGGATTGCAATAGCATCTAATGCTAGTGAGCTTACTCAAACAAATTCAGTTATGGGTTCAGTTCACTATTTACCACCAGAACAAGCTAATGGTAATGGTGCAACTGCTAAAAGTGATATTTATTCACTTGGGATTTTAATGTTTGAACTTTTAACTGGAAAACTTCCATTTAAAGGTGATAATGCTGTTGAAATAGCACTTAAACAAATGAAGGAAAGTATTCCTAGTGTTTGTAAAATAAATGAGGAAATACCTCAAAGTATTGAAAATGTTATTTTAAGAGCATGTGCTAAAAATCCTAGAAATCGTTATTCAAACGTTAAAGCAATGTATAACGATATTAAAACAGCACTTGATGAAGATAGAATGGAAGAGCCTGTTTTAAAATATAAATATTCTGAAAATGATTTAGATGAAAATAAAGAAGTCGAAGAACCTAAAAAAGGTGGCAAAAAAAATTCTAAACCTAAAAAGGAAAAAGAAGAAGAACCTAGTGATAAAAAATTTAATTTAATTATTTATATTTTAGGTGGTATAGTTGCCTTTTTAACATTAATAGGTGTCTTAGCATTTGCTGTTGTTCCGGCTTTAACAGCGCCAAAAGATGTTAAAATACCAGATGTATCAGAAATGAGTGTTGAGAAAGCTGAAGCTAAGCTTATAGCAGCAGGATTAACTGTTGATTTAAAAGTTAAAGAAGAAGCTAGTGAAGAAGTTGAAGAAGGCAAAGTTATTAAAACTGAACCTAGTAAAAATAGAATTGTTAAAGAAGGACAAAAAATAACATTAATAGTATCTACTGGTACTGCTAAAATTGAAATAGAAGATTATACTGATAAAAATGCATCAGAAGTAAAAGGAGCACTTGAACTTTTAGGACTTAATGTTTCAATTGAAAAGAAAAAAGTTGAAGAATCTGATGAAATTGAATATGATGCTGATAAAGTTATTGAACAATCAGTAGAACCAGGTAAGAAACTTGAAAAAGGTGATAGTATAATTCTATTTACACCAGATGTTATGATTAAATATCCAAATTTCTTAACAGGATACACTTATGAACAAATAGAAGCATGGGCAAAAGAACATGGCGTAACAGTTATTAAACAAGAAATTACAAGTAATGATTATCCAGATGGAACAATAATTGCACAAGAAAAACCTGAAGGATATTTAGTATACCCTGGAACAACTTTTAAAGTTACTGTTGTTGTTTTAAATAAAAAACCTGATAATATCTTTGATGGTATAAGAAATAATAATGATGATTAATGGTAAAATAATTAAAATAATAAGTAATGATTTTACTGTAATTGATGAAAATAATGATATATATGTTTGCAAAGCTAGAGGTAAATTTCGCAATATGAAAGTAACGCCTCTAGTTGGCGACAATGTTGTTATTGATAAAGATAATAAATATATTTTAGAAGTTAAAAAAAGAAGAAATGAACTTGTTAGACCAACCGTTGCTAATATAGATCAATTAATAATTATTGCTAGTACAAAAATACCAGCATTTGATACTAATTTACTTGATAAATTAATAGCAATTGCTGAATATAACTTAATAGAGCCAATAATTGTTTTATCTAAAATAGATTTATTAACAAAAGAAGAAATTGATGCTTTAACTCCTTACTTTGAATATTATAAAAGTATTGGATATAAAGTAATTGTAAATACCGAAATTACAGAAATATTAAACTTATTAGAAAATAAAATTACAGTATTTACTGGACAATCAGGGGCAGGTAAATCGACATTACTAAATAGACTTGATAATAACTTAAATATAAAAACAAATGATATTTCTGTTGCTTTAGGGCGCGGAAAACATACAACAAGACATACAGAACTTATAAAAATAAATAATGGATGGGTAGCAGATACTCCAGGATTTTCATCATTAGAATTTGTAGGGATGACTAAAGCTGATATTCGTGATAATTTTATTGAATTTCAAGAATTAAGAGATAATTGTAAATATAAAGACTGTATGCATTATCATGATGATGGATGTCAAATTAAAAAAGAAGTTTTAGATGGAAACATCTTAAAAAGTCGTTATGATAATTATATAAAATTTATAACTAATAAGGAGTAATTATGAAATTAGCTGTATCTATATTACAAATTAAAAATATTAATGATTTAAAAGTAATTGATAATCTTGATTTTGATTATTTACACTTAGATATTATGGATGGATTATTTGTTCCTAATAAAACATGGGAATATGAAGAAATTAATTCCTTTGTTAAAGATACTAAAACAAAGTTAGATGTTCATTTAATGGTTAATGATATAGATTCTTATATAGATGATTTTAAAAATTTAAATCCTGAATTTATAACATTCCATTATGAAGCTACTAATGATCCTATGAAATATATTAATAAAATTAAAGACTTAGGAATTAAAGTAGGGATGAGTATTAAACCTAATACTAGTGTAGAAGAAATTAAGGATTTTCTTCCTTTACTTGATTTAGTGCTTGTAATGAGCGTAGAACCAGGTTTTGGTGGACAAAAGTTTATGGATAGTGCAATTAGTAAGGTTAATGAATTAAACGCTTTAAAAGGGGATTATGTTGTGGAAATTGATGGTGGAATTAATGATGAAACTATCAACCTTGTAAATCCTGATATTGCTGTTGTTGGTTCATTTATTACTAATGGAGATTATAAAGAAAATAAAGAAAAATTAAAGAGAGTTATTTAATAACTCTCTTTAATTTTGGATTAACAATACTTAAAACCTCATAAGGTTCAACATTTAAATAATCACTTACATATTTTACATCAGTTTGTCCGCCTATAAAATAAACAGAATCTAAAATACTAACTGATTCATCTATTTCAATAATAGCCATATTCATACAAATAGCTAGTATTTTATATTTTTTATTATTAATAGTTACATATCTACCAACACTTTTTTTATAAACTCCATCTGAATATCCTATACCAATAATGGCTATTCTTCCATCGTGACCTAATTTAATTTTAGCACCATAACTAATTAAATCATCAGCTTTTACATCTTTAATTTGAAGAATATTAGAAACAAGATTAAATGTTTCTTTATTATCATCAAAAAAACCATACATAGCTAGTCCTAATCGGCACCCATTACAAAATGGAATTTTAGGGTGTTTAACCATATTAAAGCTATTAGCCATATGAATTATAGGCACATCTTTTAAAGGGGCTGTAAGGCGCTTAAAATTGTTTATTTGAGCTTCTACATAATCATCATTTTCTGTTGCAAAATGAGAAAATACACCTTCCATATATAAATTGTTTTTATTATTATAAATAGACATAATTTCTTTAGGATCACTTAAACCTAATCTATGCATACCACTATCAATTTTTAGATGAAAATTAAGTTTAATACCACTTAAAGAAACTTTTAAATAATAAGCATAATCACTAATAGTAATAGTAAAATTATTTTCATAGCAAGTATAAAGTTCATCTAAAGAAACTGGTTCTAATATTAAAATTTTTACATCTTTATTTTTTTCTCTAATTTCAAGTGCTTCACCAATATCAGCAACAGCAAGATAATTAATACCATTTTCAAGTAATATATCAATAATATCATATCCATGACCATAACCATTAGCCTTTACGACACCAAAATAATATTCATAATCTCCATATTTATTGGTAAGATTTTTAATATTATTAATTAAATTATTTTTATTAATTAATACAAAACTATTCTTTTCCAAAACGACTACCTCCTATAAAAATTATACCATAATTTTAAAAATATGATATAATACTAATTAGGTGACTGCAAATATGAAGAAAACTTATAAACAAATTAAACTTTATCAAAAAAGATTAAAAGAGCCACTTAATAAAACCGATTTTAAAAATTTTAATATGTATTTAGTAGCATGCTACTCTGTACTTATTTTAGGTATACAATTAATATTTAAGGCATTATGGTATAGAAAACCAATCTTTATAGGATGTTATTTAGTATCAGGAATTAACCTAATTTTAATGTTTTTTAATATAAAAAACTATAAATTTGATAAAATCATTTATTCTGTATTAGGACTTTTATTAAGTTTAATATTAACAATTATATTTATAAAATATCCTATTTTATTACCAATAACAACTGTTGTAGTTTCTTATCCTTTATATTGCTTTCTAAAACTACGTAAAATGAAAAAATTAAGATGTCTTAATTTATTTGAAGATAATGGATTTAGAGGTGCTAATTTACTTTTAAAAGAATTAGTTCCATTTGAAAGTTTTGATAATTTAATATCAATTAATATTAAATTAAAAGAAGAAATATATGGAAAAGATATGGAATATTTTAATGATAACTTAGCATACTATTGTGATCAAAAGAAAATATTATTTATGGGATTTAAATATGAACAATATAAACTAAGTTATAAAGTTTATTTATATGCTGATAAATATGATTTAGAAAATTTAGAAAAATTCCTTAAAAAAAATATAAACTATGAATTTGAAATTAAAGTAGTAAAAGATAAAAAATATGAATATTATTTAAATCATATATGTCCTAGTGATAAATTATTTATGCATATGTGTAATAATAATATTATTAATAACAAAATACCTGAAACAGTAAATTTATTTGAAGAACAATCTATTATATTAGTATTAGCTTTTGAAAATAAAGAAAATGCTTTAAACTGTTTTGATGAACTTAAAAAAACAGGAGATTATGTTCAAATTGATTATGATGATAATTCAAAACATGTAAAAGAAAATAATTTAAATAAATTATATACAAATATGATTTATGTAGAACAAAAAACAAGAATAGGATTATCAAAACTTAATATGATTACTGATTATATGTATGATATGGCAAAAAAATATAATGGTTCTTTTGAAGAATGGGGAATTGGAGAATTAACGAAAGAGGAGGATTAAAATCCTCTTTTTTTGTGTTATAATTAAAAAGAGGTGTACTAATATGGAAAATAAACAATATAAAGTAGATGAAAATAGTATTATAAATTATTATGAAGTAGAAAATGATAAAGAAAAATTGTTATTATTACATGCTCAAGGTACTAATTCTAGATCGTTTTTTAACGTTTTAAATAAGCTTTCTAAGCATTATCATGTATATTTAGTAGATTATTATGGTCATGGTCAAAGTAGCCATAATAAAGATAAATATAACTTAATAGACATAGGTAATGATACTATTAAGTTTATTAATGATGTTATTAAAGATAATGTTACTATTTTAGGACATTCTTCTGGTGGACTTATAGCAGCATATATAGCATCTAATACATCTTTATGTAATAGGCTTATCTTAGAAGATCCTCCATTTTATTCTAGTGTAGGAGATAGAAGATTTAGTGCTTATAACCATGTTGATTTATCTACTGTTTGTCATAATTTTATTAATCAAAATGAAATAGATGATTTTGTATATTATTATTTTATTAATCAATATTGCTGGAATTTCTTCCCTGATGAATCAAGAGAAAAAGTTAGAACTAAATTAGGAGAATTTGCACTTAAATATCGCAAGAAAAATCCTGATAAAGATTTAAAAGTTTTATTTTGGCCTAAGAAATTCTTAGAAGGATTTAAGGGACTTCAAGATTATGATCCTTATTTTGGTGAAGCATTCTATAATGATTCATTTAATAAAAATGTTGATTATGATAAATTACTTTCTAATATTAAATGTGAAACAATATTTATGAAGGCTAAGACAACAATTGGTGAAAATGGTTTAGTTCAAGGTGCCTTAACTGATGATGATTTAAACCAAGTTAATAACTTAATATCTAATATGGATATAGTTAAATTTGAATGTGGTCATGGTATTCACTCTGATAAACCTAAACAATTTACAAAGACAATAATAAAATAGCATATCTTAAATAAGATTTGCTTTTTTTGTGTTATAATTTAAAAGAGGTGATTAAATGAAAAATATAATTACTGTTGATGGAAATGAAGCATGTGCTAGAACTAGTTACATGTTTACTGAAGTTGCAGGAATTTATCCAATCACACCTTCTAGCCCTATGGCAGAACTTACTGATGATTGGAGTAATAAAGGACAGTTAAATATATTTAATGATACTGTTAAAGTAATAGAGATGCAAAGTGAAGCAGGTGCTGCAGGATTTGTTCATGGTTCACTTCAAGCAGGTGCTTTAACAACAACTTATACAGCAAGTCAAGGACTTTTATTAATGATACCTAATATGTATAAGATAGCAGGGGAAATGCTTCCTGGGGTAATGCATGTAGCTGCAAGAAGTTTATCTACTCATGCTTTATCTATTTTTGGAGATCATCAAGATATTTATGCATGTCGTAGTACAGGATTTTGTATGCTTGCTTCATCTAGCGTTCAAGATGCTAGTAATTTAGCAGCAATAGCTCATTTAACAAGTATTAAATCAAGTCTTCCAATGCTTCATTTTTTTGATGGATTTAGAACTAGTCATGAACTAAATAAAATTAAAGTATTCGAAAAAGAAGATATTAAAGACTTAATAGACAAAAAAGCATTAAAAAGATTTAGAGATAAAGCTCTAAATCCAATGAATCCACAAATAAAAGGAACAGCTCAAAATGGAGATGTATATTTCCAAGCTACTGAAGTAAGAAATAGAGAATATAATAAAGTTCCAGATATAGTTAATAACTATATGAAAGAAATTAATAAAAGATTTGGATTTGATTATAAACCATTTAATTATTATGGATCTAAAAAAGCTAAAAATGTTATCGTAGCAATGGGTTCAGTTTGTGAAACAATAAAAGAAACTATTGATAATTTAGGTGGCAATATAGGTTTAATTGAAGTACATTTATATAGACCATTTTCAAAAGATTATCTATTAGATGTAATTCCAAATAGTGTTAAAAATATTGCTGTTTTAGATAGAACTAAAGAAGCAGGAAGTATCGGAGAACCACTTTATTTAGACATTGTATCGGCATTAAGTGATACATGTATTAATATAGTTGGAGGAAGATATGGACTTTCAAGTAAAGATACAACTCCAGCCCAAATAAAAGCTGTTTATGATATGCTAAATGGTAAACTTAAAAATAATTTTACAATCGGAATTGAAGATGATGTAACTAATTTATCTTTACCATATGATAAAGATTTTAAAACTAGTACTTCTGATGAACTATTAATTTATGGTTATGGCAGTGACGGAATGGTTAGTGCTTCTAAATCTATTATTAAATTAGTAGGAAGTAAAACTAATAAATATGTTCAAGGTTATTTTGAATATGATTCAAAAAAATCAGGTGGAGTTACTGTAGGACATTTAAGATTTAATAATGAAATTATTAAATCAACATATTATGTTAATAATCCATCATTTGTTGTATGTACTAAAGATGGATATTTAGATAAATATGAAGTAATTGATAATATTAAAAAAGATGGTGTCTTCTTACTAAATACTAAAAAAACTAATGAAGAAATCATAAAAGAAATAAATCCTAAAGTACTTAATATTATTAAAGAAAGAAACATTAAATTTTATACTATAGATGCTAATAGATTAGCAGGAGAATTAGGTTTAGCAAATAAAATAAGTACTATAATGCAAAGTGCTATTATGTATTTAACAAATTTAATGGATTATAATTTAGCTGTAGAAGATATGAAAAATAGCGCTAAAAATAGATATTTCAAAAAAGGTGAAGAAGTATTAAAAGCTAATTATAAAGCTATAGAAGAAGCTAAAAATCATTTAAATTTAATTGAAATAAAAAATAAAGTAGAAGAAAATAATGAAAAAGAAAAAAATTCATTATATAGTGTAATAGATAAAAGAAAAGGTGACAGCCTTAAAACAAGTGATTTCTTAGAAGTTATGGATGGACACTTTGAAGCTAATACAGCATCACTTGATAAAAGAGGAGTTGCTGACAATATTCCAGTATGGTTAAATGAAAACTGTATTATGTGTAATCAATGTTCAATTAATTGTCCACATGGAGTTATAAGACCATTTTTATTAGATGAAGAAGAATATAATAATGCACCAGACTTTATTAAAGAAAAATGCCTTACACCTATATTACCAGCACTTAAAAATTATAAATATTGTATAGGAATTAGTGCTTTAGATTGTACAGGATGTGGTGTTTGTATAAATAATTGTCCTGGTAAAAAAGGAAATAAAGCATTAGAATATAATAAATTAGATTTAAAAGAACAAGAAATATTTGATTATCTTACTACTAATATTAAAGATAAAAATATTAAACCTAATAATGTTATTAATTCTCAATTTAAAGAACCTAAATTTGCTTTTTCTGGGGCATGTGCAGGATGTGGTGAAACTCCTTATATTAAACTTTTAACACAATTATTTGGAGATCATTTAATTATTAGTAATGCTACAGGTTGTTCTTCTATTTATTCAGGGTCAACACCTTCAATGCCATATAATCTTCCATGGGCATCAAGTTTATTTGAAGATAATGCGGAATATGGTTATGGTATGCTTCTTGCTAATAATATGATTAGAGAACGTATTAAAAAGATTATGAGTAATAATATTAATCCTTTATATCAAAAATGGATTGATAATATGAATGATTATGAAATTACTAAAGAAGTTTATGACAACTTAGATTTTGATAAAGTAGAACCTGAAATTAAAGAATTAAAAGATTATATTATTAAAAGAAGTGTTTGGACTATTGGTGGTGATGGTTGGGCTTATGATATCGGATATGGTGGTATTGATCATGTTTTAGCAAGTAATGAAAATGTTAATATTTTAGTACTTGATTCACAAGTATATTCAAATACTGGTGGACAATCTAGTAAATCAAGTCCAAAAGGTAGTATTGCTTCATTTACTTCTTTTGGTAAAAACCAAAATAAAAAAGACTTAGCAAGAATATGCATGTCTTATCCTCATGTATATGTGGCGCAAGTTTCAATGGGAGCTAATCCAAATCAAGTGATTAAAGCTTTTGAAGAAGCTGAAAACCATAATGGACCATCTATTGTTATTGCTTATTCTCCTTGTATTTCTCATGGAATTAAGGGTGGAATGATAAATAGTATAGAAAGTGGTAAAATGGCTACTAAATGTGGTTATTTCCCTATATTTAGAAGAAGTTTAGAAGGATTTACTTTAGATAGCAAAAATGTTGATTTTGATCTTTATGAAGATTATTTAATGACGCAGTCAAGATACAATATGCTAAAAGCAATTAATCCTGAAAAAGCTGAAAAGCTTTTAAAAGAAAATAAAGAAAATGCTATAGCAAGATTTGAATATTATAAATCATTATAAAAAGACATCTTTGATGTCTTTTTATATTTTTAAATCTTCAATTACAAGCGGTACGTCATAAGTTTTTACATCACCATTTTTATAACCTACAGTAATAGATATTGTCATTTTATTTAATTTCTCAATTAAATCATTATAATCTTTTGGTTCTGTTACGAAATTAAATCTATCACTATTTCTTGTTGTTATACTTTTTCCTAAATTAAATATTTTTAATTCTTCTATATTTTCACCATTTGATTGATATACAAATGATTTTTTGTTTTCTCCTTCAAATAAATAATTGATTGAATATTTTTGTGCGTTTTCTAAAATACTTGTATTTTTAACTTCAATATATCCAGCCGATCTAGCTTGATATTTAAAGTTTTTAGAAGCAGTATAAACTAAATCATGAACAACAAAATCCTCCGATTCTGAATTTATATTAAAAATATATGGTGTACTAGAAGATAAACCTTGGAAAAAATAAACATTAAAACCAAAAGAAGCAATTAATAAGAAAAATAATAAATACATAAATAAACGTTTCATAAAATCCTCCTTAATTATGAACTTTATTTTTATATTCTACTAAAGCCTTTGCAAGTTCATTAGGACAACTAGTTGGTTTCATTCCGCATCTTATTCCAGATAATCTTTCTATAGCTTCATCTACAGTCATATCTTTTACTAAAGCTGCTATTCCAAGTGAATTGCCTGGACAACCACCTAACGATTTATAACTTTTAATAATATCATTTTCTATTTCAATAACTAATAATTTAGCGCATACACCACGTGGAGTAAATTCAATTTTTTCCATTATTATCACCCTAATAAAATTATATCAAAATTTGTTTGAACTTTCAATAATTATAGTTTATAATACCTATAGAAGGAGTAGAGGATATGTTTAAAAAGAAAAAACTACCATTACCAAAAAAAGAAAATTTAGCCTTTAGAATTATAATGTTTGTAATCATTTCATTCTTATTTGCACTAAATATTAGATTATTTATTAAACCAATTAATTTACTTCCTGGAGGTTTAGCAGGAGTATCATTGTTAATACAACAATTATGTATTAAAACATTTGGTTTTGAACCTTCTTATGCTGTAATTAATTTAGTTTTAAATCTTTTTCCTATTTACATTGGGTTTAGATTTATTGGTAAAAAGTTTACTTTTTTATCTTGTATTGTTGTTGTATTATCATCAATTTTTGTTGATTTAATTCCAGCTATTAAACCATGGACTGATGAACTTCTTTTATATAGTATTTTTGGAGGTATTATCCATGGAGCACTTCTTTCAATGTGTTTACTTTTAGGAGGTACTACTGGTGGTACAGATTTTATTTCTATTTATTATAGTGAACAAAAGGGTGTAGATGCATGGAATTATATTCTTGCATTTAATGTTATTGTTTTATTAATTTCAGGAATGAACTTTGGATTTGAACCAGCGCTTTTCTCAATTATATTTCAATATGTTGCAACTCAAGTTGTAAAAACAATGTATACAAGATATCAACAATCAACAATGTTTATTGTAACTAAAGAAGCTAATAAGATTCATAAAGCAATTGGTAATTTATCTCATCATGGTTCTACTTTATTTCATGGTAAAGGAGCCTATGAAGGTAAGAATGTTGATTTAGTATATTCTGTTGTTAATAGTGATGAAGTTGATATGATTATTAAAGAAGTTAGATCTATTGATGAACATGCTTTTGTTAATGTTGTTAAGACTGATAGAATTAATGGTAGATTTTATAATAGACCTAAGGAATAAAGACCTTGGGTCTTTTTTATAATGATATTATTTTAGCAGCTGAAATAATATCATTTTTTAATTCTTCATTTTTAGGATATTCAGTTAATTGTTTTAAAAAATATACAATGTCATAAATTGCTAATCTTTTATATAAATGTTTAACATTTATAAGTTCAGGATAATATTTTTCTATATAACTCATAATATTTAAGTAATCTTCTTTATTAGTATATTTTTCAGTTTCTTCACTTGCAAATTTCCATGGTTTTCTAATCATTCTGTAAAGTATATCAAGTTCAAAATCAATAGGTGCATACATCGATCTTTCAAAATCAATTATTTTTATTTTTCCATTATTAATAAATATATTATCAAAATGTAAATCATTGTGAATTAATACTAACTGTTTTGATTCTAAATATTTATTAAATAGAGTATATGCTTTTTCTATTATACTTATTTGTTCATTATTTATTATTTGTTTATTTTTTACTTCAGTAAATGATTCTATAAATTTAGTATTTAAATATTCTTCCCAATTATAATATTCTCCTTTAAAGTTATGAAATTCCTTCATTGCTGTACATAATTGTTTTATTATTTCTTCTCTTTGTATTTCATCTAATGTATGCCATACATTAAATAATGTTTCACCTTCTAATTTTTCTAATATTTCATAAAAATAGGGTATATCATTTTTATTAGTACTATAACTATATAATTTAGGTATTAATTTATTTTCCTTATTACTGTTATAAAATTCTATTTCTTTTTTAAATTTTTCTTCATTTTCTTTATTAGTACATATTTTTATTATAAATGAATTATTTACTTTATATATAGTATTAGTAAATCCTACATTTATTTTTTCTATTTCTGGATTTTCTCCTAATATATTTTTGTTTTGTTTAATTATGTTATTTATAATGTATTCCATATATTTAGTCCTTTCTAATTTGTTATATTATACCTTTATATACAAAAAAAGAACAGTCCCCCTGCGAACTGTCCTTATAAAAGAATAAAAAGGGGTTGGCTAGTGTGATACTAGCTTCCAATCCGGGTAAAACCGAATTGGTACTCCATATTATAGTCATTTTTTTTACTTTGTCAACCTTT
>CAJGDV010000016.1 GCA_904502155.1 uncultured Bacilli bacterium | reverse complement strand
AGTCAAATTCTTCTTGAAACAGGAGAAGAAATGAAAGTAGAAGATTTATTTAAAGGAGTTGCTGTAGCAAGTGGTAATGATGCTGCTGTAGCTTTAGCTGAACAAATTGCAGGTTCAGTTGATATGTTTGTTAATATGATGAATAAAAGAGCAAAAGAATTAGGTCTTCAAAATACTAATTTTAAAAATCCACATGGACTTGATACAGCTAATCACTATAGTAGTGCTAGAGATATGAGTATAATGGCTAGAGAACTTGTTAAACATGAAAAAGTATTAGAATTTACAAGTATATATGATACTTATTTAAGAGAGAATTTGGATACAAAAATATGGCTTGTTAATACAAATAAACTTGTAAAGTTTTATAAGGGTGTAGATGGTCTAAAAACAGGATATACTAAAGATGCTGGATATTGTTTAACTTCTACAGCCAAAAAAAATGGTATGAGATTAATAACTGTAATTATGGGTAGTGAAACAAGTGAAATAAGAAATAAAGAAACAACTGAAATGTTAGATTATGGATTCGCACAATATAAACTTAATACATTATTAACTAAAAAAAGTGAAGTAGGAAAAATTGAAATAACAAATGGAGAAAAAGAAAAAATAAGTATAGTACCAAAAGAAAATATTACTTTTCTATCAAAAAAAGCAGATAAAGATAAAAACTTAACATATGATATAAAACTTAATAAAGTAAGCGCACCATTAGTAGTAGGAGATAAAGTAGGAAAAGTAATAGTATATGAAAACAAAAAGAAAATAAAAGAAGTAGATTTAACTGTAAAAGAAGATGTAAATAAAGTAAACTTATTAGACTTTTTTATAAGAAATTTAACAAAAATGATATTTGCAAATTAAAACAACAAAAAATTGTTGTTTTTTTGTTATAATTAAAGTAGGAGTGTGTTTATATGAATGAAATTTTAAAAGAAGAATTAATTTTAGCAGCAGGATGTACAGAACCATTAGCGATAGCATATGCATCGTCCATTATAAGGGACCATTTGGAAGGAAAATTAAAAAAATTAAATATAATATGTAGCCCTAATATTGTTAAAAATGTTAACAGTGTTAAAATTCCAAATACGAATGGAAAAAGAGGAATAAAAGCTGCAGCCGTAGCTGGATATGTTGCCGGAAATTCAAAACTAAAATTAGAAGCAATAAAAAATGTTGAAAAAGAAAAAATTGATGAAATCATAAAAGAACTTGATAAAGATTATGTAAATGTAATACTTGATAAAGAAAAACCAAAATTATATATTAAAGTTCAAGGATTAAGTGAAAATGATAAAGTAACAGTAGAAATTATGCATACACATACAAATATAACTAAAATTAAAAAAAATGATGAAATAATTTTTCAAAACAAAAACGATAACACAAGCTTAAATACAGTACTTGCTGATCGAAGTATACTTAATGTAAAAGATATTTATGATTTTGCACTTAAGGGAAATATTGATGAAGTAAGAGATTTAATTGAAAAACAAATTGAATGTAATTACAATATAGCAAAAGAAGGTATGGAAAATGACTGGGGAAGTAATGTTGGAGAAACATTATTAGGTGATGATTTATATCTTAATTTAATAGCATATGCATCAGCAGGAAGTGATGCTAGAATGAGTGGCTGCAATATGCCTGTTATGACAAATAGCGGAAGCGGAAACCAAGGAATGACTTTGTCAGTACCTATAATTCATTATGCTAAAGAAAAAAATATTAATCACGAAGAATTAGTTAGAGCATTAGTTTTTGCTAATTTAATAAATGTATATTTAAAAACGGGGATAGGAAGATTATCAGCATACTGCGGTGCTGTTTGTGCTGGTAAATCAGCATGGGCAGGTATTGCTTTCATTAATAAAGATTCACTTGAAGTTATAAGTGATTTAATAACAAATGGTATTGCAACAGATAGTGGAATTATTTGTGATGGAGCAAAAGAATCATGTGCATCAAAAATTGCAACATCTTTATTTTCAGGATATTTAGGATATAAAATGGCCAAGAAAAAAAGAGTCTTCCCAAATGAATGTGGAATAGTAAAAGAAAATACTGACGAAACTATTAAAGCCGTATGGGAAGTAGCAAGCACAGGAATGAAAAAAACTGATGAAATAATATTAGATGTAATGTTAGAAAAGAAATAATTTATTATTTCTTTTTTTATTAAAAACGATTATAATGTATTTTGTAGGAGTGTGAAACAATGAAATTTAAAATAGAGAAAAAAATGTTTGAAAAATATCCAAACTTAAAAGTAGGTATTATTGTTGTTAATAATCTAGATAATAATATTAATATTGATATTGAAGATTATATTAATAATGTATCAAAAGAAAAAATTGAAAAATTTAAAGATGTAGAATTAGCAAGCTATAATGTAATTAAATCATGGCGTGAAATATATAAAAGTTTTGGTGAAAAAAAAGCAAGATCAAGTGTTGAAGCATTAATTAGAAGAACTTTAAATCAAAATCCTGTAAAAAGTATAAATCCATTAGTTGATATTTATAATTTAATATCATTAAAATATGAAGTTCCATGTGGAGGAGAAGATTTAGATAAAATTAATGATGATATAATATTAGGTTTTGCAGAAGGCTGTGAAGAATTCATTTCACTAGGTGAAGATGAAGTTCAAATAGTTAATAAAGATGAAGTAGTATATAAATTTAATAATACGGTTATATGTAGAAACTTTAATTATAGAGAAAGTGATTTAACTAAATTAACAAATGATACTAAAAGAGCTGTTTTAGTTATTGAAAGTATTTGTGATGATAATTTAGATTCAGCACTAGAAGAATTAGAACAATTAGTAAAAGATAAACTTAATTGTGATACAAACAAAAAAATCTTAGACGTAAATAATTTTGAAGTGGAGATTTAATATGTATAAAATTAATAATTTACTAAATAATAATAATATAAAAATAGTTGAAAGAAAAAATAATATTTATGTTATAGAACATAATAAAGATTATTCTGTAAATCCAGAAAATGCTGTAACAACTTATTTTAGTGCTGCAATGAATATTAAAAAAAGACAAGTTTATATTGAATTAGATGATGAAAATATTACTACAAGTAGTGGTGCTATGCAGTGGTTTATAGGTGATATAACAGCAAGTTCAAATATTAAAGGTGTAGGTGATTTTCTTGGTAAGGCTATAAAAGGTTCTATTACAAGTGAAACAACATCTAAACCTATTTATTCTGGTACTGGTTCATTAATGTTAGAACCAACATATAAACATATTATTTTAGAAGATTTAAATGACTGGGGCGGTGAAATGATTATTGATGATGGTCTTTTCATGGCTTGTACAAGTAATGTTAAACAAAACATCATTATGAGATCAAATTTATCGAGTGCTGTTTTAGGTAATCAAGGTTTATTTAATTTATGTTTAAATGGAGAAGGGATTGTTGCACTAGAAAGTCCAGCACCTAAAAATGAATTAATAATTGTTGATTTAAAAGACGATCAAATTAAAATAGATGGTAACTTTGCAATTGCATGGTCTAAATCATTAAACTTTACTGTTGAAAAATCAACAAAAAGTTTAATAGGATCAGCAGTAAGTAAAGAAGGGTTCGTTAATGTATATAGAGGTACAGGAAGAATTTTATTAGCACCTCTTATGATGGAACCAACAGAAACACTAGAAAATAATCCTAATATTGTAAAAGGAAAGGAATAAAATTATGTATGATATAGTAATTTTAGGAGCTGGAACAGCAGGAATGACAGCTGCAATATATGCATCTCGTGCTGGTTATAAAGTATTATTATTAGAAAAAGAAATGTATGGTGGTCAAATAGTAAATACTGAAGTTGTTGAAAACTATCCAGGATTTCAACAAATAAGTGGATTTGATTATGCTAATAATTTATATAATCAAGTTAAAAACTTAAATGTTGATTTTGAATTTCAAGATGTTAAAAGTTTAGATGAATTAAAAAAATATAATCCTAAAACTATTATATTAGCACTTGGAGCAAGACATAAAAAACACGAAAAAATTAAAGATTTAAATGGCGTATCTTATTGTGCTACATGTGATGGACCACTATATAAAGATAAAACAGTAGCCGTAATAGGCGGAGGAAATACAGCCTTAATAGATGCTATCTTTTTATCAAAATATGCAAAAAAAGTTTATTTAATTCATAGAAGAGATAAATTTAAAGCTGAACAAAAATATATAGAAAGTCTTAATAATGTTGAAATTATATTAAATACTAACGTAATAGATTGTATAGGAAATGAAAAAATAGAAAAATTAATATTAGATAATAATCAAGAAATAGAAGTAGATGGAGTATTTGTAGCAATTGGAATTACTCCAAATACAGAAATAGTAAAAGATATTTTAAAACTTGATAATAATGGTTATATTATTGCAGGAGAAGATTGTAAGACAAATATAGAAAATATTTTTGTTGCAGGAGATTGTAGAACAAAAGAAATAAGACAACTTGTTACAGCATCTAGTGATGGTGCTATCGCAGCTTTAAATGCAATAAAGTATATGGAGGAAAAAAATGGAAATAAAAAATAAACAAGAATTCGAAGAAAAAGTATTAAATAGTAATAAAAAAGTACTTGTTGACTTTTATGCTGATTGGTGTGGACCATGTAAAATGTTAGCACCAATTTTAGAAGGTTTAAAAAACGATTATGAAATATATAAGGTAAATGTTGATAATTTACAAGAACTAGCAATTAAATATGCAGTTATGACTATTCCTACATTAATCGTTTTTGAAAATGGAGAAATAAAAGAAAAAACAGTTGGTTTTAAAAATGAAAATCAAATAAAAGATTTAATGGATTAATTGCTTTTTTAAAATCTTTTTGTTACAATTATATTGTGAATAAAAAAATCATAATAGCAAGAATATTTTAAATGTAATTTAAAATAAATTAATATGATGATAATGTCAAAGATTATCTTTTCACAAACAATCTATATCTTCTAGTGGTATAGAATAATTACTATACTAAATATTGATTTATTATAGTAATAAAGACTACTTTTAAGTAGTCTTTTTTTTTAATTTTACACATAAATTATTTTGTGATATATTTATAACGAGGTGTTAATTATGCCAGCTGGAAGTATTCATTTAAGTGTTGCTAAAATTGTTAACAATAAATTAAAAATTGATGAAAATATATTTTTTGTAGCTAGTATTGCTCCAGACTGTTGGAGACATAGTAAATTACATGGTGATAAACATAAATCACATTTTTCAGTCGATTATAATTTAAATGGTTTAGATGTTAAGATTGAAGATTATAATGAATTTTATAAAAAATATAAAAATAATTTAGAAGATCCATTTGTTTTAGGTTATTTAATCCATTTAATGGTTGATAATTATTGGAAAAAAAATGTAACCTCAAGATATCATTTTAATATTGACGGAAAGAAAAAAATAAAAACAAAAAATGGGTATTTTGAAGGAACAAATGAAGAGATAAAAAAATTTCTTCATGATAATAATGCAATATTAACTATAAATATTGTTAAAAACTTTGATATACAATTAATTAATCCTAATATTAATGTTGAATGTATTGTAGAAGAAATTGATTTATCAGGACTTGTTAAAACCATTAATTATGTTAATGAATCTAATTTCCGTATAATTAATGAAGAAAGCGATATTTATGAATTAGAAGAATTATATGAAGATGTTTTAAAATGTAGTAAATTTGTTTTACAAGAATTAGAAAATCTCCTTAAATAGGAGTTTTTTTGTTAAATATTTGTAAACTTAAAAAAATTAATATATAGTGCTATACTATAAATATAGGAGGAATAAAATGAATTTATTATTTTTAATAATATCTATAGTAGAAATAATTATAGAACTAGGTTTACTTATAAAAGTTAAAAAAAATGGTTTAAAAAAAGATTGGCATAATTTTTTAGGAATAAACATTGCAGTTTTAATTTCTGATATTATTATATATCAATTATTAGCAAATACTGCTATAGGGTTAGGTAGTGCTATAGGGGCTTTATTTGTTTGCGGATTTACTTTAATTATTAATATATTATTACTTCTTATTGGTTTTTTAATGAAACGTAAAATTAAAAAAGATAAGAAAAATTATTTTTTAACAGGTATTTTAGTTTTTATATTTAATATCGTTATTATGGTTAGTGTACCTTTATTAGTTTCTAAAATTACAATTAATAAAGGTAAAAATTATGTTACCGATTATTTAAATAAAAAATATGGTAATGCTAATTATGAAGTAGTAAATGTTTATAAGAACTATGAAAATTATGGAATGTGGGACAAATATTTATCAAGTTATTATTATGAAATAAAAAGTGATTATATGGACGAAACATTTATAGTTCAAATAGATGAAAGCCTAGAATATATAACAAGTGATTTCTTTTTACCGGTTTATTATTCTTTAAAATTTAATTTAAAATATAATCTTGAATATGATGACTGGAGTTCAGATATTAATTACAATTTTGATGAATTTAATGAATATGTAAAAAATAATTCAGAAAACAAAAATATTGAAGTTGAATATTTATATAAAGATTTTGTTGATTCATGGAATAATATTGATGGTGTAAAATATAATGAAAATTATCTAAATGAAAATTTTGGAGAAATTCCAGAATTTAATGAACTAATAAAAAAACTCGATTAAGAGTTTTTTTTATAATAAAATATCTAACATCATCATAATAGTAAACCCAATCATAGTATATAATGTCATGATATTTTTACTTTCATTAGATTGACTTGTTGGTATAATTTCAGTAATTACAACATAAATCATAGCACCAGCTGCAAATGATAAAATAAAAGGAAGTAAAATTTTAATTTTTAATACTAATAAACATCCTAATATAGCACCAATAGGCTCAACAATACCTGATAATTGACCTATAAAAAATGATTTCCTGCGGCTATATCCTTCTCTTAATAAAGGAACACTAACAGCAATACCTTCTGGTAAATTTTGAATTCCAATACCTATTGCAAGGGCAATACTATTTATAATATCACCCGAACCAAAACTAACTCCAATTGCCATTCCTTCCGGAATATTATGTAGAGTAATAGAAAATATAAGCATTATAATTCTTTTCATATTAGATGAAGTATTAATTTTATTTTCATAGTATTTATCACCACAAAATAATAAAAGACCACCCATAAAAAAGCCGCAAACTACAATCAATAAAGGTATATTTATTTCTTCAGCATATGAAATAGCAGGATTTAAAAGAGAAAAAAAACTAGATGCTATCATAACACCACCAGCAAAACCTAGCATTCCATCCATTATATTTTTATTTATTTTTTTAAAAAATAAAACAGTAGCAGAACCAAGTGCTGTAAGTCCCCATGTAAATAATGATGCTATAAATGAATATAAAACCATAATATCACCTATATATATTTTATGTATTATTTTAAATTTGTTACATTTTATTTATATTTATGATATACTTATAATAGGTGATAATATGAATGGTAGTATTGATGAAAGAATAGTTAATCTTTTAAAAAATCAAATAAAAAACAATTATTTTAAATCTAAAGAGGATCTTATAAATGATCCAATGTTTAAAAATTTTATTGAAAGTATCAAACAAAATGATGAGCAAGGCATAAGAGATGTTAAAATGGAAATTTTAGCATACTATGATGAATTATTTAAAACTAAAGAAGAACTTAGTTTAGATAATGTTTTTGACCTTGAAAATAATGCTGGTAATAATTTTGTAGAATATGTAAATGACAACAATGAAAGTTTAATTTTAGAAAATAATTTAGGTAATAAAGATGCTAAAGATTTAATACTAGACAAACAAAATGAATTAATAGCACAAGGTGATAATATTATCACAAATGATTTAGGTTTAATAATGGATGAAATAAAAGAAGAAAAAATTGAAGTTGAATTAATTAATGATGTTAAACCTGAATTATTAAATAATGAACAACAAGAACAATTAGCCGTTATTAAACAAAGTGATGTACTAGAAGATAAACAAATAAATTTTGATCCAACAAATAATTTATTTGTTGATGCTAAAACTGGTGAAAGTTTTACTGTAAATGAAAATAATGATGGTAATTATGAAATAAAATCAGCTGTATTAACAGATGATATAAAAACAGGTGTTGAAGATAAACCTGTTGTTGAAGAAGTTAAACAAGAAGAAATTAAAGAAATAAACAAGTATGATCAATTTACTGTAGCAGATTCAAAATGGACTTTAGATAATGCTAAAGATAAATCTTCTGATGATGAAATTATAAAAATGGAAACAGCTGTATTAACAGATGATATAAAAACAGGTGTTGAAGATAAACCTGTTGTTGAAGAAGTTAAACAAGAAGAAATTAAAGAAATAAACAAGTATGATCAATTTAGTATAGCAGATTTAAAATGGACTTTAGATAATGCTAGAGATAAATTTTCTAATGATGAAATTATAAAAATGGAAGCAGCTTATAATACTAAAACAAATGAAATAGATGAAAAACAAATGGTTATAGAACAACCAAAAGTATTAACATTAAAAAAAGAATATACAGGATTTTCAAGTTTATTAGTATTATGTTTAACAACTGGAATTGGAGCTATAAGTATATTTATGTATATTTTGCTTATGATAGGAGTATAGTATGAACGAGAGAACAATAGGAGATCAAATAACAGAAGAAATTTTAAATGAAAATTTTCCAACTAGGGAAATGAAAATACAACATTTAAAAAATATTAGTGATGCTATAAAATCTGATCCTGAATTAAAAGAACAATTAAAAAAAGATTTAAGTTTTTATACATCAGATTCTAAAGCTAATGAAAAATTAGAAAAATCAAAACGATTAGTTTTAACTAATGCTTTAACTAGAAGATATAATGGTTTTGCATCATTATTAGTACTTTGTTTAATTACTTTATTCTTTTCAGGTGGTTCATTATTATATATTTTAATTGTAAACGGATTTTTTAAGTAAATTCGTTTTTTTTATGTTATACTTTTTATGAAAGGAAGTAAAAATATGAAAAAAGACAAATTTTTAACAATCACTTTTTTATTAATAATTTTTTCATTACTAAGTTATTTGCCAATAAAATTTATATTATTAGAACTTAATGTTGTAACATTAGATTATAGTAATTTTAAAACTGCTCCAATAAAAGAAGGCAAAGATATAATTACAAAATTTGAAAATAAATTTAATAATATTAAAACAAATATTGAAAATAGGGTAACTAATTATTTTCCTTTTTATAGTTTTATTAATTATAATTATGCAAAAATAAATAAAATAATTAATGAAAAAAAAGGATTTAGTTTTATTGATATGAATACTAATAATGAATATATTTTTTCTAATAATGAATTTTATGTTTTAGAATCAAGTCTTAATGATAAGCAATTAAGAGAAAGATTTCAAAATCAATTAGATTTTTATAAACAAATGAATGAAATAATTCCTGTTTATATTTATTTGCCAAATAGATATGAATTTACAGGCTTAGATAATGATATAAGACTAAGAGGCAAGGAAAAATATATTGAAGAATTAAAACTTCATTTAAACGTAAAAGAATTAGAAATAAAAGACAATGCACAATACACAGAATATTTTTATCGAACAGATCACCACTGGAATAGCTATGGAGCTATTAAAGGTTATGAAGACATTATGAATATGTTAGGTTATAAACCAATGAAATTAAAAGCAAAAATGCTTGATGTTGATTTTATAGGTTCAACAGCTAAAGCAGCTGCTTTAACAAATATTAAAGATTACTTCACAATAATTGACTATCAAAGTAATATTAATATTGATATAAAAGGTTATAAACCAAAAAAAATAAAAGAAACAAAAGATATTTTTTATGATCATTATGTTTCATATTATAATGGAATGTTTGGAGAAGTAATTTATAAAAATAATAAAAATAAAGAAAATTTATTAATTATATCTGATTCATTCGCATGGCCAATAGATGAAATAATAGCTAGTCATTTTAAAAATACACATGTTATTAATGTAAGATATGATAGATTTATTAATGAAAATCTAAATTTCAAAAAATATGTAAAAGAAAATAATATCGATAAAGTATTAATATTAGGTGAAACTCAATCAACATTATTTGATGCATATAATTATGATACTAAAAGAAAGATAATGGGTGAATAGTATGACATTTTCAAGTTTAATTTTTTTAACATTATTTTTACCACTATTTTTATTAAGTTATTTTGTTATTAAAAATAGAAAATACCGTAATTTTGTAATTTTAATTTTTAGTTTACTATTTTATGCATGGGGAGAACCTGTATATATTTTCTTAATTTTATTTTCTATTTTAGTAAATTATCTATTAGCATTACTTATTGATAAAAAAAGAGAAAAAAAATATTTAATATTAGCTGTTGCTTTTAATTTAGGATTACTTATTTATTATAAATATACTAATTTTATAATTGATATTTTTAATATTAATATAAAAGATTTTAATGTTATTCTGCCAATTGGAATTAGTTTTTATACATTCCAAATTTTATCTTATGTAATAGATGTTTATTATAAAAAGGTAAAGGTTCAAAAAAATATATTTTATTTAGGATGTTATATAACATTCTTTCCACAACTAATTGCTGGACCTATTGTTAGATATGAAACAATTGAAGACGAACTTTCTAATAGAAAAGAAACTTTAGAAAACTTCCAAATAGGTATTAGAAGATTTATAACTGGATTAGGTAAAAAAGTATTAATTGCTGATAATGTAGGATATATAGCTACACAAGTATTACAACTTGAAGCTACTAGTTATGGATTTATTGGTGTTATATTTGGAATGTTAGCTTATTCTCTTCAAATTTATTTTGATTTTTCAGGATATTCTGATATGGCTATAGGACTTGGAAAAATGACAGGATTTAATTTCCTTGAGAACTTTAATTATCCATATATAGCAAAAAGTATTACTGATTTTTGGCGTAGATGGCATATATCTTTATCAACATTTTTTAGAGATTATGTTTATATCCCATTAGGAGGTAATAAGAAACGTCATATTTTAAATATTATGATAGTATGGTCATTAACTGGTTTATGGCATGGTGCTAGTGTAAACTTTATAATATGGGGTATGTATTATGGATTACTACTTTTAATTGAAAAATTATTCTTAAATAAATATTTAAAAAAGGCTCCAACAATAATACAAAGAATTTATACACTAGTTATTGTAATGATTGGTTGGGGTATATTTAAAGTAACTACATTTAATGAAGTTAAAGATTTATTTTCTAGTATGATATTCTTAAATGGACTTGGAGATATCAAAATAATTTCTTTAACTGGAGTATTTAATTTTAAATATCTTTTATCATTTATATTAGGACTTATTTTATCAACACCAATTATGCCAAAATTAATTAAAAAAATAAATAATCAAGTATTAGTTGATATTGGTTATATTTTAATTTTTATACTTTGTATTATAAAAATTGTTGTTAGTAGTTATAGTCCATTTATTTATTTTAGGTTTTGAAAAAAACCTTTTTTTTTATAATTGACCTGACAAGGTGTCAGTGTTATAATTAACAATGAGAGGATGATACAATGCCATATAATGCATTTTATAAATTAGAACAAAATAAGCAAAATATTATCTTGAATCAAGCTAAAATAGAATTTTCTAATTATCTTTTTGAAGAAGCTTCCATAAATAGAATAATAAAAGAAATAAATATACCAAGAGGTTCTTTTTATCTATATTTTAAAAATAAAGAAGATTTATATTTTTATATGTTAGACACTGTTTTTGAAAAAAATAATAATATTTATAAAGAAAAATCATTAAAACATAATAAAGATATTAAAAAAATCTTTATTGATTTATTTGAACATGCATTGCAACAAACAGAAGAAAATAAAAAATTGATAAAAAATATTTTTATTAATTTTAATACTAATCATGCATTAAAAATGCTTCCAATTAACAAAGATAAAATGGTTTTAAAATTAGAATTATTTGATTTTTCAAAATATGATATCAATGAAAATGATAAACATCTTATAATTCATATTATTGATACACTTTTAATACAAAGTATTTCTTTCGCTTTTAAAAACATAGAAGAAAAAGATAAGATTAAAGAAATCTTTATTAAAGAAATTAATATAATATTAAATGGAATAGAAAGAAGGATTATATGATAAGAATATTTAAATATCTTAAATCATCATTTATTTCAATAATTGTTATTGTTGGATTATTAATACTTCAAGCATCTTTAGATTTAAAACTTCCAGATTATACTTCTAAAATTGTTAATGTTGGTATACAACAAAAAGGTGTTGAAGATGCAGCAAGTCTTGTTATATCCAAAGAAACAATGAAAAATATTTCTTACTTTTTAACAGAAGAAGAAAAAGAAATAATAAATGATTGTTATAAATTAAATAAAGTAGGTAAAACTGATTATAAATTAAATAAAAAAGAAGAAATATATACTTTAATAGAAGATAATAGAAAAAAAGCTAGTGAAATTCTGTTAGAGCCATTTATGATTCTATATACATTAGAAAATATGGATAATGAAGAATTAAAAGTAAAAGACGGCGTTAGTCCACTTCATTTTTTACCATTACTTAGTGAAAAAGATAAAAAAGAAATTCTTGATAAATTAGATAAAATACCTGATTCAACTAAAATGCAAACGGCAATTTTAAGTGTACTTAATGAATATGAAAAAGTTGGTATTGATATTAATTCATTTCAAATTAATTATATTTTAAAATCAGGATTTGTTATGCTTAGTGTTGCTTTTTCAATTATGATTGTAGCTATTTCAATAACATTTTTAGGTTCTAGATTAGCAGCAAGATTAGGTAAATCATTACGTAGTCAAATATTTAGAAAAGTAATGAGTTTTTCAAAGACTGAAATGAAAACATTTGGAACGGCATCTCTTATTACAAGAACTACAAATGATATTCAACAAGTTCAAGGTATTATTGTATTTATGATGAGAATTGTTGTTTATGCACCAATTATGGCATTTGGTGGAATTATTAAAACATATAATGCTAGTAATTCATTAATATGGATTGTTGGTATTGCTGTAATATGTTTATTTACAATGGTTGGAACATTATTTTTAATAACTATGCCTAAATTTACAATGCTTCAAAAACTTATTGATCGTTTAAATCAAGTTTCTCGTGAAATATTAACAGGTATTCCTGTAATTAGAGCATTTGCAAATGAAAAATATGAAGAACAAAGATTTGATAAAGCTAATACTGATCTTACAAAAGTTAGTTTATTTGTAGATAGAACAATGAGTATTATGATGCCAACAATGATGCTTATTATGAATGTTGTAAGTGTACTTATTGTTTGGATTGGTTCATATCAAATTGATAAAGGATTACTTCAAGTTGGAAATATGATGGCATGTATCCAATATTCAGTACATATTATAATGTCATTTTTAATGATGTCTATGCTTTCAATTATGCTTCCAAGAGCTAATGTATCAGCTAAGCGTATTATGGAAATCATTGATACTGAAAATGTCATTCAAGACCCTTTAAAAGCGCAAGCTTTAGATAAATCAAAAAAAGGTGTTGTAGAATTTAAAAATGTTTGCTTTAGATATCCAGATGCTAATGAAGATGTTATGACTGATATTTCTTTTGTTGCAAAACCTGGAACAACAACAGCCTTTATAGGTTCAACAGGAAGTGGTAAGTCAACATTAATTAATTTAATACCTAGATTATACGATGTAACTGAAGGTATCATTACTGTTGATGGTGTTGATATAAGAAAAATGAAACTTAAAACATTAAGAGATAAAATAGGATTTGTACCACAAAAAGGAATTCTATTTAAAGGAACAGTAGAATCAAATATAAAATATAAAAGTGATAATATTACTAATGAAGAAATGGAAAACGCAGCAAAAATTAGTCAATCTAAAGAATTTATTAATAAACTAAATAAAAAATATAAATCTGAAATCGTTCAAGGTGGTACTAATGTATCAGGAGGTCAAAGACAAAGACTTTCTATAGCACGTGCTATTGCAGCTAATCCAGACATTTATATTTTTGATGATTCATTCTCAGCACTTGATTTTAAAACAGATGTTACTTTAAGATCAGAATTAAAAGAAGTTACAAAAGATAAAACTGTTTTAATCGTAGCACAAAGAATTTCAACAATTATGAATGCAGACAATATTATTGTTCTTGATGAAGGAAAAATTGTTGGAATGGGAAAACATAAACAATTATTAAAAAATTGTGAAGTTTATAAAGAAATAGCATACTCACAATTAAGTAAGGAGGAGTTATAATATGCCAAAACCTCCAATGGGAAAAGAAATGGGAAAAGTTAAAGACTTTAAAGGTACATTTAAAAAACTAATTAATTATATTAAAAATTATAAATTAAGTTTAATTATAGTTTTATTATTTGCAATATTATCAACTGTATTTTTTATTGTTGGTCCAAATATTTTAGGTGATGTTACAACTGAAATATTTAATGGAGTTGTAAAAAAATTAAATAATACAGGAGAAATTAATTTTAGTTATGTTAATAAAACTTTAACTATTTTAGTAATAATTTACGTTTTAAGTAGTATTTGTAGTTTTATAACAAATTTCATAATGAATACTATTTCATGTAAAATTTCATATAATTTAAGAAAAGAAATTAGTGAAAAAATAAATAAATTACCAATGAAGTATTTTGATAAATTTACACATGGTGAAATATTATCTAGAATTACAAATGATGTTGATACATTTAGTATGAATTTAAGTCAAGTATTAAGTCAATTTGTATCAAGTTTTGCAACTATAATAGGTATTATAATTATGATGATTAAAATTAATAGTAATTTAACTATTGTTTCATTATTAATTTTACCTATCTCAATTTTAAGTATGGGCTTTATTATGAGTAGAAGTCAAAAACTATTTACAAGACAACAAAAAAATATTGGTAATATAAATGGTGTTGTTGAAGAAATATATGGTGGTCATGATGTTGTTTCAGTATTTAATGCTGAAGAAAAAGCTATAGCTGAATTTGAAAAATATAATGATCTTTTATATGATAGTGCATGGAAAAGTCAATTTATATCAACATCAATGCATCCACTTACACATTTTATGGGTGATATAAGTTATGTTGTTATATCAATTTATGGTGGAATTTTAACTATTCAAAATAAAATTCAAGTAGGAAACATATTATCATTTTCACAATATGTTAGAAACTTAAATCGTTCTGTTAGTGATTTAGCACAAATATCAGCTTTACTTCAACCAACAATAGCATCAGCTGAAAGAATTTTTGAATTTTTAGATGCTGAAGAAGAAGTAAAAGATACTTTAAAACCAGTTAGTATAAATAATATTAATGGTGAAATTGAATTTAAAAATGTTCATTTTGGATATAATGATGATAAAGTTATCATTAATGATTTTAATGCTAAAATTAAAAAAGGACAAAAAATTGCCATTGTTGGACCAACAGGAGCTGGAAAAACAACAATAGTTAAATTACTTATGAGATTTTATGATATCAATTCAGGTTCAATTTGTATTGATGGTCATGATATTAGAGATTTTAATCGTTCTGATTTAAGAAGTTTATTTGGAATGGTACTACAAGACACATGGTTATTTAATGGTACTATTGAAGAAAATATCAAATATGGTAGATTAGATGCAACAAGTGAAAATGTTAAAGATGCTTGCCGTGCAGCAAGTGTTCATCACTTTATTAAAACATTACCAGATACATATAATATGGTTATAAATGAGGAATCTGATAATATTAGTCAAGGTCAAAAACAACTTTTAACAATTGCTAGAGTTATCCTTGCTGATCCTAAAATTTTAATATTAGATGAAGCAACAAGTAGTGTTGATACTAGAACAGAAATTCTAATTCAAGAAGCTATGGATAAACTGATGGAAGGAAGAACTTCGTTTATTATTGCTCATCGTCTTTCAACAATTAAAAATGCTGATTTAATATTAGTAATGAAAGATGGAGACATTGTAGAAACTGGTACTCATAAACAATTACTTAAAAAAGGTGGATTTTATGAAACATTATATAATTCACAATTTGAAGAAACAGAGGAATAATTCCTCTTTTTTTTTGATTTTTAAAATGGTATAATAAAATAGAAAGTAGGTGTAAAAATGCTAGATGCAAAGCATAAAAAAATGATTGATTATGCCTTAATATTTAATATTGTACTTATGATAATTTATTTTTTACTTTTTGTAGATGATAATTTATTCTTTATCTCTATAATGACAATATTTGGTCTTACAACATTAAATTTATATAATTTTAAAAAATTAGATTATCAAGTAGATAAATATGATAAGGCTAAATTTATTATTTCAGGTATTTTTTTATTAGTATTTAATACTATATCAGCTATATTATTATTCATTGTTGCATCTAAAATAGATGAATCAAATAGTAATATAACTAGAGGTTCTCCTATTGAAAAAATAGATCCTGAAATAAGAAAACTTGATATATTATTAAAACTTGGTGTTGGAATGGTAATTGTTTCTGGATTAATTTTTTCAACATCAACATGGGATTATATTGATGATATTCTTAAAATGATATTATTAATTGTAATCGGGGGAGCTTTCTTAGGTTTATCAATATTTAGTGATCAAAAATTAAAAATAGAAAAAACAACTAAAACTTATTGGTTAGTTGGAATGAGTTTCTTATTTTTTGCATTTTTATCAATTGGATATTTTGGACTTTTAGGAGAAACATTTAAATTTGGTGGAGTAGATGAAGATTTATTTATAGGTTCATTATTAATATTTACATCTTTATTAACTTTTGTAACATACTATAAATTTAAAAATGATTTATATTTAAATTCTTCAGTTATATTAATAATCTTAGGTTTATGTTCTATTTTTGCTAATTTTGGTCTTGATTTTAATTATGTTTTAATCGGGGTTAATATTGCATTATTAATATTATTATTACTATCAAATAAATTTAAAAACATGATAGAATTTATTGTTAAATTTTTTATTGTATTTACAATCTTATATTATGATAATATTGATAGTTACTTATTAATTGGTATTAATCTAATTATCGTAACTTTTATGACATATATATTATCTTTTAACAAAAATTCTAAATTAGCACCATTTATATTGATTCTTAACTTTATAATTGCTGCTTGTGAAATGAATTTTGATTTTGAATTAGGGGTACTTTTAACTTCAATATTAGTAGCTGGATTCTATATAATGTTAATATTCTGTAATTATAAAGAAAACAATAAAGATAGTTATAAAATATATCAAATATTACAAAATATAGTATATTTATATACATCTTTTATCTTATTAGATGAAGAACCTAAATTTTCTATTATTGGTACATCATTAATTTTATTATCATATGTTGTATATATATTATTTGATAAAAAGAAAGATGAAAAATTTGATATTGAATTATATTCTGGACCATT
>CAJGDV010000015.1 GCA_904502155.1 uncultured Bacilli bacterium | reverse complement strand
TTCATTTTCGTGTTCTTTTATAATTTCTTCTTTTTTAATTTTATATCTATTTAAATAAACATTATAAATAGTATCATAAATAGTTCTTACATAAGCATCTCTTCCAGATGGAGTTAAATGTATTCCATCTGCAATAAAATATTCAGGATGGCCGGTAGATGCTGAAGCCCAATCTATAACGAAAAAATTATTATAACGATTTGCTAAATTATTAAGTTTACTATTAACATTAACAGCATAATCATTTGTAGTATTTATCCAAAAGATATCTCGTCCTGCACATGTTTCAATAATTCTAATTTTTTCAGCTTCTGAACAATCACCATTAGCACCTAAATTAAATATAACAGGATCACCTAAAATATTTTGTGATTTTAAACCAATTAATATATTATTAGCAACCCAAGCTGTTCTTGATACTGCTGCATCAAAGTAACCATTAGGAAATCTAGCATATAAATTAGTTAATGCTCCAAGCATTACAGAATCACCAACACCAATAATTTTTAAATTAGCAACAACATCTTTAATAGCTTCTTCACCATTTTCTAAATCATTTAATGTTTGTTGCCATTTTTCTTCTTCTTCTTTATATTTTTGTGCAAACTCAGCCTGTTTAGATTTAAATGTTTCTTGATTTTGATTTAATTGCTTTTCAAGTTCATTCATCTCTTCAGTATGATCTTTAGTTATAATAAAATAATATCCACCCCATAAAGTTGGAATTAAAATTAAAATAGCTATTATTTTTGATAATTTATCTTTTCTTACATTTAAACCTAAATGTATAATATAAGAAATAATAATTGTTAATATTATAATTAAAATATTTTTAAAAGGAACATTTATATTACTCATAAAAAATATAATAGGGTACTGCACTAAATATATTTCATAACTAATATTAGAAAAAAACTTAATAACTTTATCAAATTTATTTTCATCATTATTAAATGATATCGCATAACCAATAAGTCTACATGAAATTAAACTAACTAAAATCATAAATAAAGGCATATATTTACAATCAGCTTTAACAGTAAAACATAAAATACCTATAATAAAAAGATATAAATAAAATATAAATGGTTTAAAAGTTTTTGGTTTCTCTTTTAGGTATATCGAACCTAAAGTAAGACCAAAAACAATTGAAAATATTCTTGCTAAACTATGATAATATGTCACCATTATTATACCTTCAGTACTTACTTTATAAAAGTAAATAACTGATATAAATGATAATATACCTAATATAATACTTGGCATTTTTTTCTTAAAATCTAATTTCTTTAAAATCAAAAAAATGATTGGAAAAATTAATTCAAACTGCATTAATATAGCAATATACCATAAATGTATAAAAGGGGATGCAGAATGCATACTAAAGTAATCTAAATTAGCACTAAGTTGCCAAAAATTATTGTATCCAAGTAAAACCGACGTTGCCTCTGGTTTTAAATTAAGCCATAAATTATCAGTAAAATGACAAGATACAAAAATAGTTAATAGTGTTACAACTAAAAGAGGAATATAAATTTTTATAAACCGATTTTTATAATAAGATTTAAGAGAGAAACTATCTTTTCTACTAGCAGAAATAATCGATAAATATCCACTTAAAACAAAGAAAATACAAACAGCTAAATATCCACCTTTTAGTAAACCTAAATGATATAAAAATACCATAATACATGCAATTACTCTAATTAAATTTAAGTTCTTATAATTTTTTTTACTACTATCCATATTAAAACCTACTATCTTATAATAATTATAACTATATTAAAAAAGTTTGTAAAGTATTTAAAATTTGTTATAATATGCTTGGTGGTTAATATGAATTTTAAAATAACAAAAAATATAAATGAAGCAAATATGATAACTCATGCTGGAACATTTCATGCTGATGATGTTTTTGCAACAGCATTTTTAATTAAAATTATTGAAAATCCAATTATATGTCGTATTAATAATTTTAATGATGATATTAAAACAGATGCTATTGTTTACGATATTGGTGGTGGAAAATTTGATCATCATCAAATTGATGCTGAAAGAAGATATGATAATGATATTAAATATTCATCAATAGGTTTATTATTTAAAGAATATGGTTATGAATATATTAAAAGTTTAACAGATAATTATGTAGAAGAAATATTTACTGAAATTGAAGAAAATTTAATTAAACAAATTGATGCTATAGATAATGGAGTTTTTCCAGTAATTGATGCTGAATATAATGTTAAAACATTATCTGATATTATTAGTATGTTTAACCCAGCTTGGAATGAAGAAAAAGATAGAGATGAACTTTTTAAAGAAGCTGTAGAATTTGCTGAAAAAATATTAGATATTGAAATAAATAAAACTATTTCTAAGATGAAAGCTAAAGAGATAGTAGTTGAAGCTATAAAAAATACAGAAGGAAGTATTTTAATCTTAGATAAATTTATGCCGTTTAAAAATTTTATTCATGAATCAACAAATCCTAAAGCTAAAAATCTTAAGTTTGCTATATTCCCTTCAATAAGAGATGGTTATACAGTACATACAATTCCTGTATCAAAATTAAATAGAGAACCAAGATTAAGATTTCCAATCGAAATATCAGGTTTAAGAGATAAAGAACTTCAAGATAAAACAGGTATCGAAACAGCAGTATTTGTTCATCCTGATGGCTTTATAGGTGCATGTAATACTTTAGAAGATGCTATTAAATTAGCTAATTACGCGCTTTATAACTAATGATTTATTTACCTAAACATTATGGAACTTGTTTCGGTTCCAATAGGGCTATTGAAATAGCCTATGCTAATAAAAATCAAAATGCATGTATTTATAAAGAAATTTTACATAATGAAGAATTAATAAAAGATCTTGAAATAAATGGAATCAAATGTGAAAACGAAATAAAAAAAGATAAAAAAATAATAATTAGAGCACATGGTGAATCATTAGAAACATTTGAATATCTAGATAATAATAATATTGAGTATATTGATGCTACATGTCCTAATGTAAAAAAAGTACAAAAATTAATAAGAGAACATTTTGTATGGGGATATAATGTTGTTATTATTGGTAAAAAAAATCATCCCGAAGTAATTGCTGAAAATGGATGGTGCAATAATAAAGCAATATTAATTGAAAACTTAATAGATATAGATAATATTAAAGATGATAATCTTTTTATCGTAATACAAACAACATTCAATGAAAAGAAAGCATTAGAAATTGTAAATGAAATTAAAAAAAGATTTGAAAAAGTTAAATTTATTAATACTATTTGTAAAGCACAAACTTTAAATCAAATTAGTGCTAAAGAGCTTGCTAAAGATATGGATTATATGATTGTTATTGGTGGTTCTAAAAGTAGTAATACAAAAGAACTTTTTAATGTTTGTAACTTAGAATGTAAATCTTTTTTAGTTTCATCAAAAGAAGATTTACTAAATGTAATGAAAGAAATTGATGTAAATAAAAAAATTGGTATTACTGCTGGAGCTAGTACACCACAATTTCAAGTAAAAGAGTATATAAATATTATAGAAAAAAGGTGTTAAATACATCTTTTTTTATGTTATAATTTTATTATAGAAAGAGGTAGGATATGAAAAAAATATTATTAATATTATTTTCATTTTTGCTAATTACAGGTTGTTCTAGTAAAAATGAAAATGAAATTGTAATGGTGACTGAAGCCGGTTTTGCACCATACGAATATTATGAGAATAATGAAATTATAGGTGTTGATATTGAAATAGCTAAAGAAATAGCTAAAGAATTAGGTAAAGAATTAGTTATTAAAGATATAGCATTTGATTCTATTATTAATGAACTTAAAAGTAATAAAGCTGATTTTGCATTAGCCGGAATGAGTATTACTGAAGAAAGACAAAAAGAAGTTGATTTTTCAGTAGAATATGCAACAAGTAGACAAGTTATAATAACTTTAAAAGATTCAAAAATAAAAAAACCAGAAGACATTAAAGGAAAAAAAGTAGCTGTTCAACTTGGAACAGTAGCAGATTTAGTTTTAACAGAAGATTATGATGTTGAATTAACTAGACAAAAAAAATTCTTAGCAGCAATTGAAGACGTTAAAGCTAAAAAAGTAGACTGTGTTGTAATGGATTATTTACCAGCAAAAGAACTTCTAAAAGAAAACAATGAATTAGTTATTTTAGAAGAAGAATTATTTACAGATAAATATGCTGTTGCTGTAAAAAAAGGGAATAAAGAATTATTAGATCAAATTAATAAAGTATTACAAAGATTAATCGATGAAGGAAAAATAGAAGAATATACTATTAATTACTCAAAATGATAGATTTAATATATAAAACCTTATTTGAAGATGAAAGATATAAATTTATCTTAGAAGGTCTTTTAAATACTTTATTAATGAGCTTATTAGCATGTATTATTGGAACTTTAATAGGAATTGTAATATCTTTAGTAAAAGATAATTACAAAAGAAATAAAAAAGGGAAAATTGCAAATTTATTATGTACACTATATGTAAACTTAATTAGAGGTACACCAGTTGTATTACAGTTAATGATAATTTATTATGTAATTTTTAAAAGTGTCGATATAAATATTTTGTTTGTAGGGATAATTGCCTTTGGTCTAAATTCAGGAGCTTATGTATCTGAAATTATAAGAGCTGGAATAGATTCAATTGACAAAGGTCAAATGGAAGCAGGTAGAAGCTTAGGATTAAGTTATATGCAAACAATGAGATATATAATTATGCCACAAGCTTTAAAAAATATTCTTCCACCACTTGCAAATGAGTTTATTACTTTAATTAAAGAAACATCAGTAGCAGGATATATTGGAATTATGGATTTAACAAAAGCTAGTGATATTATTGCATCAAGAACTTATGATTATTTCTTCCCATTATTATTTATTGCAATTATTTATTTAATATTAACATTAGGACTATCAAAGTTAGTTAATTTAATGGAAAGGAAATTACAAAATGCTTGAAATTAAAAACTTACATAAATCATTTGGAAAAGTAAATGTTTTAAAAGGAATCGATTTAAAAATTAATGAAAAAGATATAATCGTAATTATAGGTCCTAGTGGTTCAGGAAAATCAACTTTTTTAAGATGTATTAATCATCTTGAACAAAGTAATAAAGGAGAAATATTATTTGAAAATAAACCTATAACTAATATTGATGAATACAGACAAAAAGTTTCAATGGTATTTCAACACTTTAATTTGTTTCCTCATTTAAATGTTTTAGATAATTTAACATTAGCTCCTATAAAATTAGGAATTATGGATGAAGAAGAAGCAATAAAAAAAGCACGTAAATTATTAAAAGAAGTAGGATTATTAGATAAACAAAAAGTATTCCCAGCAAATTTATCAGGTGGTCAAAAACAACGTGTTGCTATTATAAGATCAATGATGATGAATCCAAAAGTAATTTTATTTGACGAGCCAACTAGTGCTCTAGATCCTGAAATGGTAAACGAAGTTTTAGAACTTATGAAAAACCTTGCAGACGAAGGAATGACAATGGTTGTCGTAAGCCACGAAATGAGATTTGCACATGAAGTTGCTACTAAAATTATATTTATGGATGAAGGAAAAATTATTGAAGAAGGAAGTCCTGATGAAATATATAATCATCCAAAAAACAAACGTTTAAAAGAGTTTTTATCAAAAATAGGTTAGGGTTCTAACCTTTTTTTAATAATTTTTAATAATTTATTAATTCTTTTTGTTATATAATAGAATTGTAAGAAAGAGGTTTTATAATGAAAACAAGAAAATTAAATGCACCTTGGAAAAAATTTTATTCTAAAGAGCAATTAGAATTTGAGATACCTAATATATCAATGTACCAAATGCTTAGAGAAAGAGCATATGAAATAAAAAATATTAATGCTATTAACTATTTTGGTAAAACATTAACTTATGAACATTTTATTAAAGAAATAGAAAGAGCAAGCAGATCATTTAGATGCTATGGTATTAGACCTGGTGATGTTGTTACTATTTGTATGCCAAATACACCTGAAGGTTTAATTTCAATTTATGCTCTAAATAAAATAGGAGCTATTGCGAATGTTATTCATCCATTATCTGCAGAACAAGAAATTAAACATTTTATTAACGAAACGAATAGTGTTATGTTAGTAGCTGTTGATTTTTGTTATGAAAAAATTGAAAAAATAATTAGAGATACAAAAGTTTATAAAACAATTTTAGTTTCTCCAAATAATTCAATGCCGACTCCTCTTAATGTTGGATATTATGTAACAAAAGGAATTAAGGTTAAAACTCCTAAAAAATCAGAAGAATATGTTTATTGGAATGAATTTTTAAAAAAATCAGATAGTTACAAAATTAATTTTGAAGTAAACTCTGACAAAGATACACCAGCTATCATTTTACATAGTGGTGGAACAACAGGAACACCAAAATCAATTCTTTTATCAAATGGTAATTTTAATGCTTTAGCAATGCAAATAAATGTTATTTTTAAAGATATTGAGCCAGGTGATCCAATACTAGCTATTTTACCAATATTCCATGGATTTGGACTTGGTGTTTCAATTCATAGTACTTTAATTTTAGGAATGGAAGTTGTCATGATACCACAATTTAAGGCTTCAGAATTTGATAACTTAATTAAAAAATATAAACCTGCTATTATAACAGGTGTTCCAACATTGTATGAAGCTTTAACAAAAAATAAAGGTTTAGCCAATATGGATTTAAGTTTTATGAAACATGCTGTATCTGGTGGAGATTCACTTACTGAAGTACAATTAAATAATATTAACACATTCTTTAAAGAACATGGTGCTAATATTAAATTAGAACAAGGATATGGAATGACTGAATCATTAGCTGCTATTTCCTTAGCACATGGTAATGCTAACTATCCAGGTACTATAGGTATTCCATTCCCTAAAGATTATATTAAGATAGTAGGAGTTAATACTCAACAAGAATTACCATATGGTGAAGAAGGAGAATTAGTTGTTACAGGCCCAACTGTTATGATGGGATATCTTAATAATGAAAAAGAAACAAATTTAGTATTACAAAGACATAAAGATGGACATATATGGCTACATACTGGGGATATAGCCAAAATGAATAAAGATGGTATTATTACTTATATTTCTAGATTAAAAAGAATGATTATATCGTCAGGTTACAATGTATACCCATCACACATTGAAAGTGTTATAGAAACTCATGAAGGAGTATTAAAATGTACAGTTGTTGGTATTCCGCATCCATATAAAGTACAAGTAGCAAAAGCTTTTATTATTCTTAAAGATGGATATAAAGATAATTTAAAAATCAAAAAAGAGATAAAAGAAATTTGTGAAAAAAATCTTGCAAAATATTCACAACCAGCTGAATATGAATACCGTGAATCATTACCAACAACATTAATTGGTAAAGTCGATTATAAAAGACTTGAAAGAGAAGCTATAGAAGGAAGTAGCGAAGAATAAAAGGTGATAATATGAAAGAACCAATTTTATATAAAATTTTAAGACCAGTTATAAAATTTTTAGTTAGAATATTATATAACCCAACATATATTGGTCTTGAAAATATTCCTAAAAGTGGAAAAGTAATCTTAGCAGGAAATCATACTTATAGTTTAGATTGTGGTATTTTGATTTCTTCAACAAATAGATGTGTACACTTTTTAGGAAAACATACTTTATTTAAAGGATTTAAAAAATATTTTTTTAGAAACATGGCTGTAATACCTGTTAATAGAAATATAAAAGATAGCAAATGCATGGAAGAAGCCAGAAAAGTTTTAGAAAACGATCAAGTGATTGGTATTTTTCCAGAAGGAACAATAAATAGAAAAAAAGAAACTATAATTTTACCATTTAAAATGGGAGCATTAAAACTAGCATTAGATACTGATAGTTATATAGTTCCTTTCTCTATTAAAGGTAAATATGAACCTTTTAAAAAAGGCCCAACAATTATGTTTGGAACTCCATATCAATTAGAAGGTAATGATTTAGATTTAGAAAAAGCTAAATTAGAAGAAATCGTTATTGAACTAATAAATCAAAATAAAGGAGAATAGCATGATGAAAATAAAAGACATAGTTACTAAAATTCTTAAAAAGAAAGATGACGAACCATGGTTATCATATTATAATAGGGAAGAAAGAAAAATTAAATTTACTGATTTAAGTATTTATGAATATTTAAAAAAATGTGTAGGTCAAGATAAAGATTTCACTGCACTAAATTATTTTAATACTAAAATTAGTTATAATGAATTATTTGATAAAATAGAACAAGCAAGTAAATCACTTCGTAGTTTAGGTGTAAAAAAAGGTGATGTTGTAAGTATTTGTGCTCCAAACACACCAGAAGCACTAATAATGTTTTATGCAACAAATAATATTGGTGCAGTAGCTGATATGATTCATCCACTATCTAGTGGAAGACAAATAGTTGATTATATGATACAAACAAAATCAAGAATGCTTTTATTAGTTGATTTTGATTATGAAAAAGTAGCACCTTTATTACATGAAACTTTAGTTTATAAAACAATATTAGTATCACCAGCAGAATCAATGAATTGTGCTTTAAAAGCTGGATATTTTATTACTAAAGGTATTAAGGTTAAAAAACCAAAAATAGGAGATCAAGATTTTATTAGCTGGCAAGATTTTATTTTAAAAGGTCTAACATATAATAAGGTTAATAAAATTAAATATTCTAAAGATGATTTAGCAGTTATTTTACATAGTGGTGGAACAACAGGAACTCCAAAAGGAATTATGATAAGTAATTATAATTTCAATGCTTTAGCGCAACAAAGTGGAGTAAATGTTAGTGGAATAAGACCAAAAGAAAAAATAGTAACTTTACTGCCAATATTCCATGGATTTGGTCTTGGAGTATGTACACATGCTCCATTATGTCTTAAAGTTGAAGTTATACTTGTACCTGAATATAACAGTAATAGATTTTATAAAATGATGAAAAAAGATAAACCACATGTATTGGCAGGTGTTCCAACTTTGTGGGAATCAATGATGGGTAATAAAAACTTTGAATCAGTAGATATGTCACAACTTAAATATGTTATATCTGGTGGTGACTATTTAACAATTAATATGGAAAACCGCATGAATGAATTTCTAAGAAAAAGAGGTGCGTCTATTTCAATTACAAAAGGGTATGGAATGACTGAATCGGTTGCAGCAACAGCATATACATTTGATGGAGCTAATAAACCTGGTTCTATTGGAATTCCAATGATTGGTAATGAATTTTGTATATGTGAAATAGATAAAACAACTCCACTTGACTATGGCGAAGAAGGAGAAATTTGCGTTTGTGGACCTACTATTATGCAAGGATATCTTAATAATGAAAGAGAAACAAATAATATTATTAAAATTCATGACGATGGAAAAAGATGGTTACATACTGGGGATATAGGATACATAGCTCCAGATGGAATAATATATTTTACACAACGTGCTAAAAGAATGATTGTTTCAAGTGGATTTAATGTATATCCTAGTAATATAGAAGAAGTAATAGAAGACCATAAAGACGTTTCTAAATGCTGTGTAATTGGAATACCGCATCCATATAAAGTACAAGTGGCAAAAGCATTTGTTGTCTTAAATGAAGGTGTAAAACCATCAAGTAAAATTAAAAAAGAAATTAAAGACATGTGTAAATTACGACTAGCACAATATTCACAACCTAAAGAAATAGAATTTAGAAAAACATTACCAACAACTCTTTATAAAAAGGTAGATTATAGAAAACTAGAAAAAGAGGAAAGTGAAAAAAATGAAAAAACTAAATAGTAGAGGATTTAAATTATGTAGAGCAATATTAGGACCAATTTTTAAATGGTATTATAAACCAACCATTATTAATAAGGAAGTTATTCCAAAAGAAGGACCAATCTTAATAGTTGGAAATCATAAACATTTATTTGATCAATGTTTAGCAATTATATCAACTAAACGAGTTATCCATTATATGGCAAAAAAAGAATATTGGGACTCAAAAAAAACAGCATGGTTTTTTGATTTAGCAGGATGTATACCTGTTAACCGTCAAACTAAAGATAATGACGCTAAAAATGCTGCTGTTGAAGTTTTAAAAAATGGTGGTGCTATTGGATTATTTCCAGAAGGAACTAGAAATAGAACAAATGAAATTTTATTACCATTTAAATTCGGTACTGTAAAAATGGCTCAAGAAACAGGGGCAACAATTGTTCCATTCGGAATTTCAGGAGAATATGTAAAAGGGAAAAATAATAATTTAACAATACGTTTTGGTAAACCTTTTAAGGTTGGAAAAAATGATAGCTTAGAACAAGCCAACGAAAAACTTAGAAATGAAGTTGGTAAACTAATAAAACAAGAAAAAAAATAAAACTAGTTAATCTAGTTTTTTTTTAATAATATGTTATAATATTATTATAGGAAATAGAAAGTGGGTAGTATATGGCTAAAAGAAAAAGAAAAAAAATTCTACTTTTTTCAAGAATTATAATTAATTCTATTATATCTATATTATTTATTTTTCTAAACATTATTTTGTTTTTTTGGAGTTTTAAACTTCTAAATTTAAATAATTTTAATATAGATAATGTTATTTATATTTTTATTATATCGTTATGTATAGGAATTTTAACAGGTGTCTTTATAGCTATTAACAACAAAAAAGCAACTAAATATCTTAAACGAATAAAAGGATTTTTAGTATCAATACCAATTATAGCAATAGTTTTATTTATTTTTAGTTTAGGTTATAATCATTTAAGAATAACAAGTATTAAAGAAGAACTAGAACTAAAATTCGAAGAATATGATTATTTTATTGATTTCGATGATATAGAATATGGTTATAATTATCGTATAGATGAAAACGATTATTTATATTATATTGATGGTTTTGAATTAAAAAGTGTTAAACCAACAAGTATAAAAAAATTAAAAAAAGATTATAAATTAGATGTTTATATATTAAATAGAGGATATGTTATTATTAATAATGATAAAGCATATTATACAAGATATAACATAAGTGAAAATAGTAATATTTATAAAATTAATTTACCTATAGATATTATTACAAAAGAATATAAAATGAAAGAATATTACTATTTAAAAGGCAATGATTTCAATTATATTAATGAAGATTATGCTAGCGAACAAGATGGTGAAAAATTATATTTATTTAAAAGATATAAAGGTAATATTTATACTAAAGAAAAACTATACGACTTAAGAATACAAGTAAAAAATAATTTTGAAAATTATTATGAAGCAATTTATGCTAAAGACTATATTCGTATTGATATAGATGGAAAAAAACAAAATATTAAATTCACATTTAACGACAATTTAGATGTAATTTATAGTAAAGAAGGGGAATAATGAAACAGATTTTAATATTTTTAGTAGCCTCATTTTTATATATATTTTTATCAGCATATGTAATATGGGATACAATAGGTAAAGTATTTATCATGAATTTTGAATCAGTAAACATGGTATTATTATTAATATGTTCAATAATAGTAACCTTAATATTAACAGGTATTTATTCAAAATTTAATTACTATTTAAATCAATATATTTATAAGTTTAGAGTTCTACTAGTTATGATTCCAGTATTAATAATATGTGCAACATTTCTTATTACTGGTTTCTCAAAAAAACAACTTGAAAATCACAATAACAATATTAAACAACAATTTGATGCTAATGAAACATATTTAGATTTATCTGAAAATGTTAACGGTTTAATATTTAAAATTAATAGTTCAAACCAACTTTTAAAACTAACTTTAGATGGTGAAAAATATAAAATTAAAATTTATGAACCAATAAAATTAGAAAAATTAGATATTAATCAATATTCTAAATATAAAGTTTATGAACTTAATGAAGGATATTTATTTACTGTAGTAGATAATGAAGAAAAAAATTTCTATGTAAAAGAATTAAACAAAGATGCTAATTTTTATCAACTTAATATCAAAGTAGATAAATTACAAGAATATAAAAATATAGAATTAGTTGTAATTACAGATGTGTTACAAAAAAAATATGATCAAAAAGTAATTAATGATAAGGTTTATGCTTCCATCCAAGAGGCAGGTAATTATAAAACTTATAGACAATATTTCGATAAATTTTATTTTTTATTTAAATCATATGGATTAAAAAGTTATATTAAGGAAGCTTATCCTAATCAAACAAGTATTTCATATTCTAATGATTGTTCTAACGTAACAGTTGATAATGAAGTATTAAAAGTTTATGCTAGAATAAATGAAAAATTTGAATTAGAATTATATGAAAAAGTTGTAGAAGAATAGACTATGTAAAAATAGTCTATTTTTATGATATAATATTTTTAGGTGATTATATGGAAAATAATAAATTTAATAATACCATTATTTTTGGTATGGCATCATTCTTTTATGCCTTAATATTTTATTTTTGTTTAGAATATGTACTTAAATTATTTGGAGTAGCAATGTTTGATACGCCATTTATGATGGCTTGCTATTCTTTTCCGGTTCTAATTTTTATTTATTATTTTAATGATGTTAGTTTAAATAAGTTTTTTAAAGAACATAAACCATTTATGATGGCTCTTCCATTAATAATGTTATTCATTGCACTTTGTTTACATATCATCATTGTTGCTAATGACAACAAGCCAATAGCAAATGTTAATGAAGAACAAAAATTTGAAAATGCTGAACCATTCTTAGATTTAACAGAAGTAAATGAAGATTTAAATTATAAATTCTTACCAGAAGAAAAGAAAGTTATAAAACAAGGATCTGACGGAGTATTAAGACAATTTAGAGCTAAAGAAAAGGATGATATGATAGATTGTACTTATACTGCTTATATATTAGATAATGGTTATATACTAGCTTGTAAACAAGATTTATCAAAAAATTATTATACTAACGATTCTGAAAATTATTATCAACTTAATATTAATCATCAAGATTTAAGATATTTATATCGACAAGATTTAGCACAATTTGATACAAATGAAGTTTCTGATAATAAACTTGAAATTGCGGGTAATTTATATGTGACTAGATTAAGTTATAGTAAATTTACTTTATATAAACATTTTAAAGATGATTACTATGTTAGAATTAATACATGGGATTTGAAAGAAGAAATTCAAAAAGAATTTAAAGTATTTACATGGGATATTACTGCTTTTTATGTTAAATTTAAAGATTCAAGTAGAAGTAAATACTTAGCAATTCCAACTATTAATGAAAATTTTGAATTAGAAATTAAATATGAGAAGCAAACTTAATTGTTGCTTCTTTTTTTTTGTGATAAAATGTTGGTGGAGTGATGAAAATGGCTAAAATTTTAATTGTAGATGACGAAATAGATATTGCAGAACTAATTAGTGATTCATTAACCGACGAAGGATTTGAAACATTAACATGTAATAAAGCATTAGATGCCTTAAATTTAATTGATGAAAGTATTGATTTAATTTTATTAGATATTATGATGCCAAACATGACAGGCATTGAATTATGTAATAAAATTAGAGAAAAAATTAAATGCCCAATTATTTTTGTAACAGCTAAAGCATCAACAGTAGATAAATTAGTTGGCTTTGAAATAGGTGCTGATGATTATATAACAAAACCATTTGATATTTATGAATTAGTAGCCCGTGTTAAAGCGCATTTAAGACGAGAAGAACGTAAAACGTTTATTGATAACAAAAAGGTCGTTATTGGTGAATTTGAAATAAATAAAGAATCATATGATGTTTTTAAATGTAATGAAAGAATTAATGTATCAACAAGAGAATTTGAAGTTCTATGGTACTTAGTTTCAAATGCAGGTGTTGTTTTAACAAAAGAACAAATTTTTCGTTCTGTTTGGGGAAATGATTATGGTGATATTGGAACAGTTGCTGTTCACATTAAATCATTAAGAGATAAATTAGACGAAGATGAAAAATATATTAAAACAATATGGGGTGTAGGATATAAATTTTTAAAAGAGGTAAGAAATGATTCTTAATGAAAAAGATAAATTTAGATCTATAATGATTAGATCTATAACAATAATTTTTATTATAAATACTATTTTATTATGTTTATATTTAACATTAGCATTTAATAAAACTGTAGCATATCGTGTTAATAAAACTAAAACATATGTAGATAAAAAATTCGAAATTATTGAAAAAAAGTTAAAAGACAATTACGATAATATTAAAAAATTATCTAATAATAATTATGTTTATATAACTTTAAAAGATAAAAATAATAATATTATTTTTGATAATAAAAAAGAATCAAATTTAACATATGAAAAATCAAAACTTATTTTAATAAATAATGAAATTTATTTATTAAGTGTATCAAGTCAATTAGATTTAACCTTAAGTTTATTAATATCAAGAATTATGTTTATAGAACTTTTTATTTTACTTGTTATTACGATTGTAAGCTATAAATTAATAAGCAAAAAAATTCTAATCCCGATAAATAATTTAAAAAATGATATTATTTCTTATAAAAAAGGAATAATGCCAAAAAGAAGACCTGCTCTTACAACTATTGATGAATTACAAAATAACTTTATTGATTTAACAAAAGCTCTTGAAAGTGAAAAAGAAAAGCAAAACCAAATTATTGCTTCTATATCACATGATATAAAAACACCCCTTACATCAATAATGGGGTATGCTAAAAGACTAGAAACAGCAACTCTTACTGAAGAGAAAAAAATAGAGTATATAAATAAGATTAGTACTAAATCAGTAAGAATGAAAGAGTTAATAAGTGAATTTGATGATTATTTAAGTTGTAATTTAAATAGTAATTTAAATAAAAAACCAATTTTAATTAAAGATTACATTATTAACTTAAAAAAAGAATTTGAAGAAGAATTAAAAGAAAAAAATATTAAATTTCGTATTAAAAATAAAACAAATACAAATGAAGAAATTATTATTGATGAAGTAAAAATGAAAAGAGTGTTTTCAAACATTATCAATAATAGTATAAGATATTTAGAAAACGATAATAAAACGATAAAAATAATAATAACAAAGAAAGAAAATAAAATATATTTTGAAATTATGGATAATGGAATAGGTGTTGAAAAAAATATAATTGATAAAATATTTGATCCATTATTTACAACAGATTCTGGACGCAAAATATCTGGTTTAGGTCTTTCAATATGTCAAGAAATTATTAAAGTTCACCATGGTGAAATAAATGCTAAAAACAATAGATATGGTGGATTATCGATTATCTTTTATCTTCCTTCAAATTATGATATAATTTACAATAGGAGGTAGCATATGTCAGGCATTTTATTATTAATATTATTACTTTTAGTAATTTTCTTATTTCTTTCCTTTTTAGCAAATATTGTTGTAAAAGCTCTTCCATTATGGTTTATATTTAAGAAAATAAATATTGCTCCATGGAAATCATTAATACCATATTATTCTGATTATGAAATAATTAAATTTTGTGGCTTTAGTGGATGGTTTATATGTCTTTATTTTATTCCAACAATAAATGTTTTATTTGGTATTTTGTTAAGAATAAAATTTGGTCAAAAATTAAATCAATCAATTTGGTTCTCAATAGGACTAGGACTTTTTCCAATGATTTTCTTCCCAATTCTTGCTATTAAAGATTTTGAAACTACAGATTTAAGATGTCAAAATTGTGGAAGTGAAATTAAAGGTGCTGGAATTTATTGTGTTAATTGTGGAATTAAACTCTAATTTTTAGAGTTTTTTTTCTAGTTATTTTATGATATAATTTTATTGGGAAGCGTGGTATGTATGAAGAAAAAACTATATATTATTTTATTATTATTTTTAGTTAATATTGGCATTGTAAATGCAAAAGAAGAATACTCTAAAGATACACGTATGGTTATTAATAATGATAACAGTATAAGACTTATTGTAGATTATTCTGCTAATTATGAATTACTTGATAAATATGGTCTTGAAAAAAACGATTTATTCGATGCTGATACATTTACTATAAATTTAAAGGAAAAAGGATATGAAATATCTGAGTCATTTATCTTAGATGGTGTTGCTTTAGAAATTTCAAAAACATTTGGGGATTTAAGTTCATTATCTCAACTTAAAAAAACAGAAATTAATTTAACAGATATTTCAAAAGAAACATATAATGATTCAGTATTTTTTCAAAAAAAAGTAGGGTTATTTTATACAACATATAAAGCTAAATTTATATTTGATTATACTGATGTAAAAAATGAAGAAGTAGATATTGATAAAATTGCCTCAATAAATTTTGTTCTTCATTCAGCAAAAAAACTTTCAAGTCATAATGCTAGTGAAATTATTGAAGAAGAAAATATTACAAAATGGAATTTAAAAGTTGGTCAAAAAAATGAAGTAAACTTTGAAATAAAAGAATTTAATGTAGTTGTAGGTATTGTTTTAGCAATAATATCTATTGCATTATTAATTATGTTAGTAGTACTTGTTGTTAGAAAATTAAGTCACAAAAAAATTGAATATGAAGAAACAAAAGGTAGAAAACCAAAAAAAGAAAAAAAGAAAAAAGAGAAAAAAGTAAAACAAAAAAATATTCATAATAATGGTATGACATTTGATGATCAAGTTAGTGAAAATGTAGGAAATCCTGATATGAACGAAATAAAACCTGAACCACAAATGAATCAAAATCAACCTAATATGATGAATGTTAATCCTAATAATCAAATGGAAAATCAAAATATGATGAATCAAGCAATGGTTAATCCTAATAACCAAATGGAAAACCCAAATATGATGAATCAAGCAATGGTTAATCCTAATAACCAAATGGAAAATCAAAACATGATGAACCAAACAATGGTTAATCCTTATAATCAAATGGGAAACTCAAATATGATGAATAATCAAGTACCTAATCCAAATGGTATGAATGGACAAATGGGAAACCCAAATATGACAAATTATCCTAATAATCAAATGCAAAGACCAGATTTAATGGCTCCACAACAACCTATGAATAATCCAAATTTATTTAATCAACAACCTGTAAACGCTCCAGGCAATAATAATGGATTATATAATGCAGAGCCAAATGATTATACAAGTGTATTTAATCAATCATTTGATTTTGATGATAAAAATAATAATGGAATGTAAGATTTAAATCTTACATTTTTTTATTAATATCATTTTTTTTACCCTCTATTTGTGATATAATTTATTATAGTAGAATATTAAAATAGAGGGATGTGCGTAATGTTTAAAAAATTTAAAAACTTGTTATTATTATTTGCTTATACAATTATTTTAACGGGATGTATGCAATATGATTTATCAATGAAAATTAATGATGATAAATCGATGGATTTTGTCTTAATTGAAACGGTTGAACAATCATTATTAAATGAAGATGGAACACTTAAAAATGAAGGATTCGGTACTGATTCAATGGCATCCACAATCATTGATTTTGAAGAATTGAAAAAAATATTTATTCAAAAAGGTTATACTGTAGAATCATATACTGATCCAGATAAACCTACTCATCAAGGGGCAAAAATATTTAAACATTTTGAAGATATAGATAAAATATCAAAAGAAGGTGAAAAAGTAGAAATTGATTTCACTGCAATAACAGATGAAATATTTGATGATAGTTACTTTTTTACAGTACAAAAAGGATTAGTTTATAATATTTATAAAGGTAGTTTTAAAATAATGAATGAAGATAATCTTTTAGATCCTTCATATTCATCATATTTAAACATTAAATATACATTGAAACTTCCAAAAAACAGTTTTGTTGAATCAAACGCTACAACGGTATCTGATGATAAAACTGTATTAACGTGGGAATTAGATGGAAGTAAAGTTAATAATATCAACTTCACATTTAAGATGGCTAAGAAAAGTAATTTATATATGGCATATGCTTGTGTAGCTATTATAGCACTTTTACTTATAATAGCACTTGTATCAGCTATAAAAGAAAATAAGAAAAAGAAAAAACCTCAGCCACCAGTAGAATCAAATGAAAAACCAGCAGATGTTAAAAAACCACCAGTAGATTTAATGGCTTCAAGTAAAAATACTAATAGTAATGAATTAACAACAAAGGATGGTATTAATTTAATGGCTGCACCAGCACCAATGACTGAACAACAACCACAAGTAATACATGAACCAGAACAAGCTGTAACAATAAATGCTCCAGCAATGAATATGGTTGATAATAGTGGTAATGATATTATTAATAAT
>CAJGDV010000014.1 GCA_904502155.1 uncultured Bacilli bacterium | reverse complement strand
TTAATGATGATGATGCGAAATAAACAACTTTATCAGTTTTTAATTTTATTGCTGTATTTATAATAAATTCACGATCATTTTTAAGTCTTTCAGAAGCATATTCTAAACTATTAATATTATTTTTACATGCTAATAAGACTAGTCTTTCATTATCTCTATTTTTATTACTAAGATATTTTAATGCCATCCCATTTTCTTTAATAACTTTTTTTATAAGTTTATTATAATTTGGTAAATAATCAAATTCTAATATTTTAGATGGCTCTTTAACAATTAAGGTTTTAATAATATTTTCATTATTTTTTAAACTTTCTGATAAAAAATAATAACTTTCTGGATTATTATTAATAGCAATAATTGCTAGTTGTTCATGATTTTTAAGTTTTTTTGAAGCATAATTAATTGATAAACCATTATTTTTAACAGCTTCTAATACAACATCATAATCATTTTTAAGTTTAGTAGATGCTAAACTTAAATTGTTACCATTTCTTTTTACAGAATTTAAAATAATTTGTTTATTATTTTCTAAATTATATTTTTTTATTCCATTAGTAAAATCAAGTGTTTCTTTCGTAAATTTAACTAAAGATAGCATTGAAATAGGCTTATATAATATATTAGGATTCATCATAACAGTATCAACAAGAAAATCAATATTCATACATAATTTATCATCTATTTTATATAGTTTTAATGCATTTACAAGAATATTATAATAATTTTCTTCTTTAACCATTTTTTCGATTCTTAATTCTAGTTGTGTTTTTTCTTTCATGTTATCATCCTCTATATTAATTATATCAAAAAAAAACTACCTAAAAAAGTAGTTCTTATTTATTTTTTTCCATTTTTCTAATATCATGTAAAATTTGAATTACTTCAGCAAAACCTAAAGTAAATAAAATCATTATAGCTGTTACTAACCAATAAGAAATCATTAAAGCAAATGAGAAATATTGTTCACTATTTGTTTTTGAGAATCCCATAATAACACCTAAAAGGTATCCTAATCCACCTTCAACAATAGCGCAAGTTTTAAGAGCTACAGCAACTTTATTTACATTACCATGTTCTTTTACTTCTTCTTCATGTTCTTCTTCAGCTTCTTCTTCAGGTTCATCTTCAGGTTCAATATTTTCTTCTTTTTTAACTTTTTCTTTTACTTTATTTTCATCAAAGTCTTTAACAGGAACAACTTCTGCTTCTTTTTCAACTACAACTTCTTCTTTATTGTCAACATCATCTAAAAGTTTTTTTAATGCTTTAACAGAAGCTTCAACAGTTTTAATATAGTCTTTATCTAAACTAGCAGTTTGTTCATCACAAAGATATTCATAAACTTCTCTAATACTAACGTCTTCAGGTTCACCTCTATCGATTTTATGTTTAATGATATTAAGTTGTTTAACAACATCTACATTTTTTTCTTCTTCGATTAGGTCTAAAAGTTTATTATACATGTTACTCCTCCTTATTCTAAAGATATTATATCAAAATTTATATATATATTAAATACTATTTGTTAGTATTAATATAATAATTTCTTTCACTTAAGTTTTCAGAAACTATTTCTAGATCTTCATAGTCAGGATTATCAAATTCATAATTTAAAATATCTTCAATACGATAAATTAATTCATTCATAGAATTTGCATTCATATAATCAATATTGTATCTTTTTAGTACTTCTATTTCTTTTTTACTTAAATATAAATTATTATTAATTTTCTCTAAACTATTAGATTCAAAATCAATTTCATTTATTAAATCATTAATATTAAAATCCATTATATAGCCTTTAATTTCATAACAACAAATTCAATAATTATTGAATGTTTATGTTTTTTATCTTCACCTAATAGTTTAAATTTACCAAAAGGACTAACTTTATATGCTAGAGCTAAAACTTTCCCATCATTAGCTTTAACAATCTCAAGAACACCATCCCTAAAGTCATTTAATTCATTTTCTTCAACTTTATTAGAATCAATATGTACTTTTAATATGCCTGGAAAACGAATGTCTTCAATTAAATCATTATTATTATAAGAATTTAAAATAGCTCTCACATCTTCATTTTCAAATTCTAAAAATAAATCAGTACCTAAAAAATCAACATTATGAAGTCTACTATTTAAATCTTTTAATACAGTATCAAAACTAATATTTTCAAGATCTTTTATTGTTACAAAATCGCCTACCTTGTACTTATTTGTGTCACTTTTATAACTACGTAAACTCATTATAACTTTATATTCTGTATCATACTTACTCATATAATCCTCCTATCTATAAACAATTATAACATAAATACTAAAAAAAAGAATAGAATTAATCTATTACTTTTATATCACTAATAATAAAATCAATATTATAAGTATCATTCATTTCATTTAAAACTAAAATATATATATTATCAGATTTAATATAATTAACACTAAATAATGATAATCTATCATCACAAATTTTATATAAAATATCATCATTGTTTTCATCATTATTTATTGTTATTTCTCCATTTGCAACAATATAATCAAGTAATTTTTCATTAACAAATGCATCATCTAATATTTCTTCAATGTTATTAAAATTAAAAGATATATTTTTAGTTGTATCATTTATTTGTATTTTTCTATTTAAGTCTGTAAATGCTTTTTTTATTATTTTCTTATTTTTTTTATTAATTTTAAAATTACTATGAACTTCCATTTTAACAGCATATTTTTTTAGCATATTAATCCCTCCAAAAAAATAATATAACAATCAAAAATAAAAGTAAAAACACGAAAATTTAAAATTTGATACTAAAAATATATATAAAATTGAATTTCTTCTTAGACAAAATTACCTTGTAACTAATAAAAATTACTTTCAAAATTTAATATTGGCAAATTTTAAAAAAATGATATAATTTTTTAGGAGGTGTAAGTATGAAAGTAATGCATTTATCAGATCTTCATTTAGGAAAAACAGTTTTAGAACAAAGTTTAATTGAAGATCAAAAATATATTTTAAATGAAATTAATAAAATTATTGAAAAAGAAAATATTGAAACGGTATTACTATCAGGTGATATTTACGATAAATCGATTCCACCAATTGAAGCTGTAAATATGCTTGATGAATTCATAACTAAATTACAAAATAAAAATATAAATATTTTAATTATAAGTGGAAATCATGATTCAAAAGACCGTTTAGGTTTTGGTAATAAAATTTTAGAAAAAAATAAAATTTATATTGAAACAACATACAATGGTAAATTAAAAAAAGTAAAAATTGATGATGTCAATTTTTATATGTTACCTTTTTTAAAACCAGCATTAGTTAAACCTTTTTTTGATGATGTTGAATCATATGATGATGCCATAAGAAAAATAATTTCAAATGAAGAAATTAATAAAGATGAAAAAAATATTATTCTTGTACATCAATTTGTAACTTCTTCTTCTCTAGAAGTTATTAAAAGTGATTCAGAAACAGTTTCACTTGGTGGAATTGATAATGTTAATGTTGATATTTTTAAAGATTTTGATTACGTTGCCATGGGACATATTCATAGACCACAAAAACTTACTCGTGATACTATTCGTTATGCAGGTAGTATTCTTAAATATAGTTTTTCAGAAGCTAATTATAATAAATCTGTTCCAGTTATTGATACTAACGATTTTAGTGTTAATTTAATTCCATTAAATCCATTACATGATATGCGAATTATTGAAGGAACATTAAATGACTTACTAAAGGATAGTAGCAATGATTATATTAATGCTATTCTTTTAGATGAAGAAGAATTAATTGATCCTATTGGTGAACTTCGAAAAAAATATCCTAATATTTTAAAATTAGAATTTAAAAATAAAAGAAGTTTTTATAATGAAGATAGTAAATCTATGGCTAGTGGAAATGTTAAAGACAGAACACCTCTTGATTTATTTGAAGAATTTTATTTAAATCAAAATAATATTACTTTAGATGATGAATTAAGAGAAATATTTAATGACATTATTAAGGAGGCAACAAATGAAACCAATTAATATTAAAATATCGGCTTTTGGACCTTATAAAGGCCTTGAAACAGTTGATTTTACTAAACTTGGGTCTAATGGTATCTTTCTTATTACAGGAGACACAGGAAGCGGTAAAACATCTTTATTTGATGCCATATGTTTCGCCCTTTATAATCAACCATCTGGAACAAATAGAACAGTTGATTCTTTAAGAAGCGATTATGCTGATGATGAAACAGATACTTTTGTTGAATTCGAATTTACTCATAAAGAAAATAAATATGTTATAAAAAGAAACGTTCCATACAAAAAGAAAAATCGTAAAACTAAAACAGTAGCAGAAGCAACTTTGATTATTAATGATAAAGATATTATTACTGGAGTTAAAGAAGTTACTAATAAAATAATCGAAATTTTAGGAATTGATGACAAACAATTTAAACAAATCGCTATGATAGCCCAAGGAGAATTTTTAAAATTATTATTTGCAACAAGTGATGAAAGATCAAAGATTTTTAGAAAAATTTTTGATACATCAATTTATTATAAAATTAGCGAATTATTAAAAGAAAAATTTCTTAAAACTAAACGTGAATATGATGATAAAAATAATATTCTAAAAAATGAAATTGAACATATAAACTGGGATAAAGATATATCTAATTTAACAATATTAGAAATAATTAAATTACTTAATGAAGAAAATGAAAAAGATAAAATAATTGTTTTAGAAGAAAAAGAAAAAAGAAAAAAACTAGACGAAAAAATAGAATTATTAATTAAAGATATTGAAATCAAAAAGAATATAAATGCTGATATATTAAATTTAAAAAATAAAACTTCTGAATTAAATAATTTAAAATCAAACTATGATGAAATGTTATTAATTAAAAATGACATTAAATTAAGTGAATTACTAAATCCATTAAATAAAGAATTAAATTTATATGAAAACAATTTAATTAATAATAATAAATTAAAAATAGAATATGAAAATTATTTAAACGAAGAAGAAATAAATTTACAAAAATTAAAAGAAAAATATTTAAACTTAGAACAAGTAAAAGATCAAGTTAAAAAAGATAATATTGTTTTAGAAAAACTAAAACAAAATATTAATATTCAAAAAGAAATTAAATTACTTAATGAAGAAAAAGAAGAATTAAAAAATTGTAATGATATTTTATTAAAAAATAAAAAAGAAAGAGAAGAAATTCAAGAATATATTTTAAATGATAAAAGTTATATTAATTTAGAAAAAGCAAGAGATGAAGATAAAGTTAATAAAGAAAAAATTAAAGAATATAATGATATAATTATTTCTTATAATGATAATTTAGAATATAAAGAAAAGTTAAAACTTGAACTTGAAAATGACATAAAAAATTATGAAATACATAATAATGAATATGTTCTAGAAGAAAGTAAATTCCTTCGTAATCAAGCTGGTATTCTTGCAAAAGAATTAAGTCCTAATAAACCATGTCTTGTTTGTGGAAGTAAAAATCATCCTAGTAAGGCTGAACTTATTAATGATGTATTATCTAAAGAAGAATTAGATAATTTAAAAATAAATTTAGATTTACTTAATGAAAAAAGAAATAATAGTATTAATAATTTAAATCTTATTAATGCTAAATTAAATGAAGTTGATATTGAAAAAATTAATACTGAAAAAACAAAGTTAGAAGCAATTAAGTTTGATTTTGATAAATTATTAAATGATTGTAAGATATTTGATCAAAAAAAATTAATGCTTAATAATTTAAATAATTCAATATTAAAAAATGAAGAAGATGTAAAAAGATATAATAATATTATTTCTAATCTTGAAAGTTTAGAAAAACAAATCTTTAATTTTGATATTAATTTAGAAGATCTTGAAAAAGAAATCAATAATAATGAAACTTATATTAAAAATATAACAACTAGTTATAATGATTTAAATAGTTCTATTAAAGAAATTAAAGGAAAATATGACGTTGTTTTATCTAATATTGAAAATGAAACAAAAAATAAAGAAAAAGTATTAAATGAAATCAATAATATAGATAAACCTACTAATTTATATAATACTAATGAAATAGTTATTATAAAAAAAGAAAATGATAATTATTTTAATAGTTATGATATTTTGAAAACACAAATTAAACAATTAGAAGAGAAAACAAAAGATAAAGAAATTTCTGATATTGATAATCTTAATAATGAATTATTAAAACTTCGTATAGAAAAAAATAATATGAATGATGATTTAATTATTAAATATGACAATAATGTTAAAATATATGATTCTATTAGTTTAAAATTTAAAGAAATAGAAAGTATTAATAGAAAATATAGTAATTATAAAAAATTAAGTGATACTGCTAATGGAAACTTAATTGGTAAAAATAAAATTATTTTTGAGCATTTTGTTCAAGCTTCTTATTTTAATGAAATTATAAAAAATTCAAATTTTAGATTGGATATTATGACTAATGGTCAGTTTGAATTAATACGTAAAGAAGTGGCTACTTCTTTAAATGATAAAGTTAGTTTAGATTTAGAAATTGTTGATCATTATACAGGTAAAATTAGAAGTATTAAATCATTATCAGGTGGTGAATCATTTAAGGCCTCTTTAGCATTAGCTCTTGGTCTTTCTGATACTATCCAAAATTATGCTGGTGGAATTGTAGTTGAAACAATGTTTATAGATGAAGGATTTGGTTCACTTGATTCTGACTCATTAGAACAAGCTCTAGCAACTCTCTATGACTTAACTAATGGTAATAGATTAATTGGTATAATCAGCCATGTAAGCGAGTTAAAATCAAGAATTGATAGCAAAATCTACATAAGTAAAACTGCAAACGGAAGTACTATCAAAATAGAAAAATAAAAAAGTATCTTAATAGATACTTTTTTTTAGCAATTATTTTCAGGATATTTATTATTATATACCGCATTAATAGGAAGAAGTTGTTTCATAAGTCCTTTTTCAACAGGTATAAAATAAGCAATATTTACAAAATCACATTCACCACATGTATTATAAACATCATATGCTAAATTTAAAATAGATTCTTCAACTTTCATTTCAACAAGTTTCTTATATTGTTCATCAGTACATGTACCATAAGTTTGAAAATCTAATACAAAATCATTATTTTTGAAATCTTTTTCTTTTAAAACTAATTCAGAATCATAATCTTTCATAAAATTCTTATAATCTTCATATGATTTAAATAATTCACCTTGATATAATTCTTCTCCATTTTTCTTTGCACCTAAATCAACAACTTTTACATCTTTTATTGATAATACTTGATCATCAACTGTAACATCATTTTTAGATATCGTTTTATATAAATAGAATGCACCTAATATAAGTATAATAATTAAAGCAATAATAAATAATTTTTTCTTCATAAAATCACCTCATAAATGTATTATACCACAAAAAAAGAGGAATTACTCCCCTACTTCACAAGTATTATGTGCTAAATCGTTATATACATTTTCGATTACACTAGCACTACTTAATGAATTTTTCTTAACTGGTACAATAATAGCATAAACTTCTACTTCAGCTGGTGTATCACAATAATTATAAATATTAAATACTAAATTTACACCATTAGCATCAGAATTTGAAATTTCCACTAATTTTTTTCTTTCTTTTTCATAATCTTGAGAATATGTTTGTAAACTTACAATATAATCATGATATTTAAAATCAGCACTTGTTAAGTTTCCTTTAATATTATATTCTTTTAAGAATTTTTTATATGCTTTATAAGACATTAAAACTTTATTTTTAATTTTAGCATCTTCTACTTTATAATTACCAATTGATAAAACTTCAGATACAGATCCTCGTTTTGCAATTTGTACTTCTTTAATTAAATAACAAAATGCTATTAAAGAGGCAACTACTAGTACAAATATTGCAACTTTTTTATAATTTATTTCATCTTTTTTCTTTTTCTTAAAACTAAATAATTTTTTCTTTTTATTTTTTTTTGTCACTGTTATTCAACTCCTAATTCTCTTTTTACTAATTCTACTTCATCCATAGATAAATTATCATAATTTATTACACGGTAGTTTTTATTCTTATATAGTCTTTGATATAAATCTCTTGCTTCTTCTATTGTTAATGGTAAACTTCTTAAATAAGGAATAATATCAGTATTATCAGTATCACCTAAAAATCCTATTACATAATTATTATTCTTTTTAAACAAATAAATATCTAAACGATAATTATTTGAAAATCCTGAATAAAAACTAGTTCGATTAAATGTACTACTAATTCTTTCATTCTTTTTAATTCTATATTCTTTATCCACCTCAATTATGTAATATTCATAATCTACCTCTTGAGTGCATATTACTCCAGTATAGTCATCTTCTAAAAAATAAATAGTATTATTTTTATAATAAGTACTAAATGTATCCCCATTTGGACAACCATTCATACGAGCTATATAAACATTTTTTTCATCAAAATATTCATTATTATATGGTAAATTAAATTCTCCATAATCTTCTAAATCTCTAACATTTGTAATTAATTTTTCTTCATAATAATTATAACTTTTATATTTTATAATATTAACATTAATTTCACTATATGTTTCATAATCTTCAACATCATAATTATCAATATAATCAAAATTAATAAAATCCCCTTCTTGAATACTAGGATTCTCTATTGCTAATGTAATATTATCAATACCATCAATTGGTCTTACAACAAGCTGATTGCCCATATTTAATAATACAATACCCTTAGCTGAATATGGATCTTTTTTTGCATCATATGATATTTCTGGTTCATCTAATTTACCAAATATTAAAACAAATATTAATACTAAAAGACCAAATACTCCTAATCCCAAAATATTTTTTTTATCTTTTAACAACATAATCACCTCTATTATTAATATTATAACATTTAATTTTAATTTTTTGTTAAAATTTTAAAAAATTATGTTATTATATTTCAATGGGAAGTTTTGGTGATATTATGACTAATAGTAAAAAAATATTTTTTTGGTACTTTATGGAATATATTTTAATCTTTTTATTACTAGGTGCATTTATATATAAAAAAATATATCCAGAATTCACAAATGCTTTATTAATTGCAATAACATATCTATTTATTTTTACAAGTACGATTATTTTAATAAAATTAGCACTTTGTATTCGAAATACCAAAAATTATAAATTATTAATACCTTTATTCATATTGAATATTATATATATACCTTTTTATTATAATAAGTATATGGAAGAAAAAAAGACTAAATTTAAATATGTTTCATCTTTTTTATTAGTTTTCACAATTTTAGTAAGTGTAGGAACATATAAATATGTTAATGAACCAATTGTAGATTTACACAAAAAAATAACTAGTGATGATGATTTAATTTCAGTATTATTTCCAAATTCTTATAATAAATGTAATTACAATGAAACATATGATTTAGAATGTACTGATGAAGAAAACAACATTATAACAATGATTGTCAATTACAAAAATGACGAAATTAAATTTGATAAACCAGAAACAACTTTAATTGAAAAATATTATGAAGTATTAAAAAATAATAATGAAACACTTAAAGAAGATGGCAACTATAAATCATTTAGTACTGGTAACAAAGGCATTATACAAAAAAAATATTTAGGCGTAACTGACGATTTAGAATATTATTTTATACTTTCAAGTGTAAAATACCACAATAGTGATTTTATGTCTTTAGTTATTCAAGTAATTGAAGAAAAAAATTATAAAAATCAAAAAAACAATTTAGAAGATATAATTTTTTCAATTTCAAAAGCACAATAGTGCTTTTTTTATTATATAATAGATTTGGAGGGTGATAATATGATTGGAAATACACCAATGATAAAAATTAAATATAAATATAATAATAAAATTAATGAAGTATATACAAAATTAGAATATTATAATTATAGTGGAAGCATTAAAGATCGAATTGTTAAATATATTATTGAAAAAAATAATTTACCAAAAGGAAGTACTGTATGTGAAGCAACAAGTGGAAATACAGGAATTGCTTTAGCAGCATTAGGGGCTAAATATGGACTTAAAGTAGTAATCTTTATACCTAAATCAGCTTCTATTGAAAGAATTAATCTAATGCGTCTTTATGGTGCTACAGTTATTATTACTGAAAGTTTTGATGAAGCTATAAAAGGTGCTTATAATTATAGTGTTGAAAATAATTGCTTCTTATGTGATCAATTTAATAATAAATTAAATTTGGAAGCACATTATAATACTACAGCTGTTGAAATTTATAATAGTGTTAATAATATTGGTGCATTTATAAGTGGTGTTGGTACTGGTGGTACATTAATGGGTATAAGTAAATATTTAAAAAGTAAAAATCAAAATACTAAGTGTGTAGCTCTTGAACCAGCTAGCATGCCACTTATATCAGAAAACAAAATTATCGGTCCTCATAAAATTGAGGGAATTGGAGATGACTTTGTACCAAGTCTTGTAGATAGAGACATAATCGATGACATTATTTTAGTAAATGATGACGATGCTGTTAATATGAGTAGATTGCTTTCTAAACATCTAGGTTTAGGTGTTGGTATAAGTAGTGGTGCTAATTTTATTGCCAGTGTTTTAACTAAAGACAAAATGGATGAAAATGTAGTCACTGTTTTTGCCGATGATTCAAAAAAATATTTATCAACAGATTTAATGAAAGATATTGATACTAACAAGGAGTTTATATCAAATAAAATAGAATTAATTGAAATAAAAAAAGCCGATTAACGGCTTCTTTTTTTGAATGATACTATTTTACCATTTGAATTTTCAATAGCTTTTTGATTTTCTTTATAGTATAATTCTTCAATTTCTTTTGTTATTTTATTAATAATTTTATTACAATTTCCAATATAATGATCCCATATTTTTAAATCATTATATTTAGTTTCTAATAATTCGTCTCTTTCTTTTTTTAATTTATATATATTAAAATCGCAACCTTCATATTGTTTTGCTTTTAAGATTAGTTCCTTTGATTTGAGATTATTTTTTATTTTTTTAATAAATATAGGAAATGCAATCATTAATACTAATGATTTTTTCTTATCTTTAGCAAATTGTTTTTCATAATCTTCAATTTCTTTTGTTATTTTTTTTACTTGATCTTCATAATTATTTTTAATGTCTTCAATTTCTTTTAATGTTTTTTTCTTATTCTTTTCAAAAGAACTTCTTTTTTCTTCATATACTCCACGTTCAAATTGTTTATCTCTAATATTCATTATAACCCCCCATTACAAGGATATATTATACCATCAATTTAATTATTTACAAAATTTCATTAAAAAGTCCTTTTGTAAGTTTTTATTTTCTTTAACAATATTACAAAATTTTTTAGTTGGTTCAATATTAATTTCATCTTCACATTTGTTATTTTTATAATTATAAATTTTAAATTTATTATTTTCTAGTGTCATGCAATATTCTTTATCATCGATAATCCATTTTTCTTTATCCCATTTATAAAAATTAACTAATGAATAAGTCTTATCATTATTTATAAATGCACTTCCATCAATTACTTTAAATGTTTTTTCATTATATTCTTTAGATAGAAAATAAGCATTGTTTACTTCTTTATCATTTTTAAAATTATCTATTTCATCACTAAATAAATTAAAAATCATTTTATATTTTTCTTTTTCTATTTTTACACCTTGCTTGTTAATATAAACATCTTTAATTTTATTATTACATTTTACTTTCTTTACAGAATAATTAGCAAAAGAAATATAATCATCACATTTAAATACTTTATATAAAAATCCAACATAATTACTATTATTTTTTATAACTAATTTAGGTAATTGATTTTTTCTTTTAGCATAATCATAATCTATATATATTGCAAATAAAATTACTAATATTAAACTTACTATAATTCCCATTTTATTTTTCATTATTATCACCTATTTTAATTATAACACAAAAAAAACGAAGACTACTTCGTTTTCTTAAATTCAATAACCTTAGCCTTCTCACTATAATAATTTTTAGGCATTGTATGATTTTTTACTTCGAATATTTTTTCATCAATTTTAGATAATTTTTCTTCTTTAATTTTAACAGCATAATCTATTTGTTTAATAAGAGAATTATATTCACTAATTTTCATACTATTAGCTTTACGTTTTCTTTCAATTAATGCTTTATTATAATTTCTTATATCTTCAACTTTTTTCTTAACTTCAATTGTTTTTTTAATTAAAAAACCATTTACTATACCAGAAAGAGTTAAAAGGATAATTCCATTAGGTAAAAATACTGTAGTAACACAAATAAGACCTGATGCTATTGCACTTTTTAATAATTTATTATATGCTCTTAAATCCTTATCTTGACAATCGTTACCATATAAGGTATCAAATTCGATCATTGAATTTTCTCTCATTAATTTATGTTTTTTTGTAATTAAATCAGAACGTTTTTTATTTAATTCTTTTACTTCTTCTCTAAGTTGTTTTTTTCTTTCATTTAAATCATTAATATATTTTTTCATTTTTACACCTCAAAACTGAGTTTTATACTATATCATAATTTAAATTTTTGTCAATTGTCCAAAGGTAATTATTATACAAATTATTAAAAAAATAACTAAAGGAAATGATTTTAATAGCCAATTATATTTAAATCCATTGTTTTTCATTGGTACCGAAAGTAAATCTTTTTTAAAAAATAAAAATGCTAAACCTAGTATAATTAGACTTATATTTACAATATGATTATTTATATTGAAAAACATAAGTAAAGTAGCTGTCAAATTATTTAGCATGTGAACTATAATTGAATATCTAATATCATTAGTTTTAAAATATATTAAACTAAGAATTATACCAGCAGCCATAGCAGGCATAATTTGGTAAAACTGACAATGTACAATTCCAAATAAAAAACTAGAAACAATTAAAGATGATAATTTGCCATACTCTTTTAATGAGTTATTTAAAATAAATCGATACATTAATTCCTCAACAATAGGAGCTACAATAACAACAGAAATAAGAATCATTAAATAGTCAATTATATTATTAGCAGCAAAAACATTATTATAAGCTGCAATATTAAAATCATAACCAACCTTATTTAATAATAAATTTAAAAATTTTACAAAGTATTCCCCTATATTACCTATACTTATTAAAATTAAACTATAAATGATAATGTTTTTTATATTTAATTTTTCTTTTTTTATTTCTATTTTTTCATTCATACTTTTTTTAAAAATATAAAATCCACATAATGTTGATAATATTGTTATTAATTGATTTATTGCTTGATTTTCAATTTTAACTTCTGTAAGATTAGGATTTTTCATTATTATAATTCCTGCAAAAAAAAGTAATATTAAAATTGAACTTAAATTAAGTGAAACAAACCACTTTAATAATGACTTGCCTATTAAATTTATTTTTTTCATAAAATCACCTATTTCATTATATCATATTTTATTATATAATTATTATAGGTGAAAAATATGAAAAAGAGAATTTTAGTTTATTTAATATTATTATTTATTATTTTAGTAATTTTATTTTTAGGTATAAAAACATATTATTTAATTCGATATGATTATAAAGGTGAAATTAAAAATCCAATTATTAATGCTAAATTAAATGAAAAATTAACAATAAAAACAAAAAAAGTAGAAAATTATATAAGTTTAAATAAATTAAAACTAGAAGATGTTTTTGATGACTACGAGTGTACAAAAAAAGAAGACCAAATCTTATGTACTAATGATGATAAAAAATTTAAATTAGAACATCGAATAGCATATCGTGAAATGTTTTATAAAGCTTTATTAAATTATGATAAAGAAGACCTTTTTATTAAAAAATTTCATAAATCATATAAAGAATTATTAGATAAAAAAATTAAAAGTGATTATGATTTTATACTATTTGTATTAAATCGTGATTTTAATTCATCTTTTGTAACTAAAATTGAAGATATGAGATTAAATTATTATATTGAATCAGTTGGATTTAATATTTTACCAAATACAACTAAAATAACAAAAATTGATGGAGATTTAAATGGATTTATTTTAAGTTCTAACCAAAATATTACTGTTGTTATTGAGGATAATATGAAAAATTATGTTTTAACATTTACAAATAATTATGATAATAAAATACTTAATAGTATAAAAGTAGAAAAATAATGTTTAATCATTATTTTTTTTGTGATAAAATGTAAATATAATAGGAGGTGAAAAAATGATATATGCAATAATAGCTGTTGCTTTAGTACTATTAATCGTAATATATGCTATTGCAACATATAATGGTTTTGTTAAATTAAATAATACAGTTAAAGAAGCATTCTCTACTATGGATGTTTATCTTATAAAAAGATGGGATTTAATACCTAATCTTGTTGAAACTGTAAAAGGATATGCTAAACATGAAAAAGAAACTCTTAGTGAAGTTATTGAACTAAGAAATAGTAGTTATGATAAAATGAGTTCTAATGAAAAAGTTGATGTTAATAATAAACTTACACAAGGCTTATCAAAATTAATGGCAATAGCTGAAGCTTATCCTGATTTAAAAGCTAATACAAACTTTCAAGAATTACAAAAAGAATTATCTAAAATAGAAGAAGATATCGCTAATGCTAGAAAATATTATAATGGTGCAGTAAAAACATTAAATAATAAAGTTCAAATGTTCCCAAGTAATATTTTTGCAGGTATTTTTGGATTCAAAGAACAAGAAATGTTTGAAGCAGCTGAAGAAGAAAGAAAAAATGTGAAAGTTCAATTTTAATAGGAGGAAATGATGAAAAGTAAATTTTACAGATTAAGTATATTTATTTTCTTAATTTCCTTGTTTTTTTTAAGTCCAATAAAAGCAGAATGTAAAAGTTATATAAGTGAATTTACAAAACTTGGTAATAGTAGCTTATTTAATGCTGAGGAATTTGCTATTAATCTAGATTATATAACTTATGATGATAACTCTACTGCTTTATCTGGATACGCTAATAAAAAAATTGATACAACATATTATTATCATTATGTAGTTCGTTTTTATGATTTAAATCGTGAAAAAATTGGAGAAACAGATGGATATAATGGTATATGGAGTGATTCATTAGAAAATGGTAGTTATATAAGTATCAAAATTGATAACAAAAATATGTTTGAAGGACATGACATAGGAGAAATTGTTTATTATAAATTATTTATCGAACCTGCTGATAAGGAAGTGGCTCATAATTATATTTATAATGAAATAAAATTAAATCCTGATGGAATTGATCCTATTACTGATGATGTTACTTATGAATTTAATGTAGATAGTAAAGAAAATGAAAAACAAGAGACACTTGAAATTTATCAAAATTATGATTATGTATTAAATAAATATGATATAAATATAAGTGTTAATGAAAATAATACTTTTTTTATAAAAGAATCAATTGGTGCAACTTTTAATATATCTAAACATGGTATTTTTAGAAAGATACCACTAAAAAATAGTGTTATAAGACTTGATGGTTCAAAATCAAGTAACAGAGCTAAAATTACAAATATTACAGTTGATGATCAATTTACAAAATATAATGAAAATGGTTATTTAGTTTTAAAAATTGGTGACCCTAATAAAACTTTAAAAGGTGACAAAAATTATCTAATTAGTTATTTATATAATCTTGGAAAAGATCCGTCAAAAGATTTTGATGAATTTTATTTTAATATTATTGGTAACGAATGGGATACTGTTATTGATAATGTTACTTTTACTATAAAAATGCCTAAAGAGTTTGATGCTTCAAAATTAGGTTTTTCATATGGTGAAAAAGGTTCTACTCAAAATGAGGGAATTAAATATGAAGTTAATGGTAATATTATTAAAGGTAGTTTAAATACTCATTTAATGCCTGGTGAAGGACTAACAGTTCGTCTTGAACTTCCTGAAGGCTATTTTGTAAATGCTAGTAGTAATTTTGATTTATACATGATTTGTGCCTTAGTTTTACCTATTGTTTTCCTTATCATATCTTTCTTATTATGGAAGAAATTTGGTCATGATGATCAAGTTGTTGAAACAGTAGAATTTTATCCTCCACAAGGACTTAATAGTGCTGAAGTTGGTTTTATGTATCATGGTACTGCAACTAGTGAAGGAGTTGTTTCATTACTTATTTATTTAGCTAATAAAGGATATTTAAAAATTAATGAAATTGAAAATCAAGGAATTTTTGGTAAAATTAAAACTTTTGAAATTGAGAAAATTAAAGAGTATGATGGTTTAAATGAAGATGAAAAAACATTTTTCGATGGATTATTTACTCCAAAATTAAATTTATTTGGAAAAACTGAACCACAAAAAAATATTGTAACTGAATCAGATTTAACAAATAATTTTTACACTGTTACTAATAGAATAATAAGTAACATAAATAGAAAAGAAAACAAAGAAAAAATATTTGAAAAAAGTTCTATTAATAAATATATTTATATCTTTCTTATGATATTAATTAGTTTAGGTTTAATTACAGCTAGACCTGTATTAGAATATTCTGATTTTTCAACGCTTATAGCTGCTATGATTCTTCCTGCATTTTCAGGAGCATTTTTAGTATCATCTATAAGTGGTCAAGGAATAGAAATAAATGGTAAACTTAAAAAAGGATTTATAAGTATTCTTGTATCGCTTATTTTCTTTGTAATTATGGGTGTAATTCCATGGATGATATTTGTTTATCCAGCATTATCGTTAGATCCATTATATATAATAATATATTTTATAGGATATATATGTATATTAGGTATAATGTTCTTTGGAAGTATAATGTCTAAAAGAACTGCATATGGTAATCAAATGTTAGGTAAATTAAAAGGATTTAGAAACTTTTTAGAAACTGCTGAAAAAGATAGATTAGAAAGTTTAGTAATGAATGATCCATCTTATTTTTACAATATTTTACCTTATACATATGTACTTGGTGTTTCTGAAAAATGGATTGAAAAATTTGAAACAATCGCAATACAACCACCAAGTTGGTATTCAGGTTCTACAACATTTAATATGCATTCATTTGGAACATTTATGAATTCAACAATGCAAAGTGCACAAAGTTCTATGACTTCTTCCCCATCTAGTTCGTCAGGTGGAGGTTCATCAGGCGGAGGTTCCGGTGGTGGCGGAGGAGGTTCTTGGTAAGAATCTATAGAAAATAAATATAACTCAAGGAATTGATTCCTTGAGTTTTTTATGATAATCTTTTTATGGTGATAACAATGGAAAATTTAACAGAATATGCAAGAGAACAAGTAAAAGCTTGTAAAGGATTTATTGAAGCTAATAATTACGAAGTTATTAAAGTTGAACCTAATTATTGTGAATTAGAAGGTATTATTACTAATACTAGTACTAATCATCTTAATATAGTACATGGTGGCTATATTTTTGGTCTTGCTGATACTGCAGCTGGAATAGCAGCAATGACTGATGGTAGAAATGCTGTTACTATTAATTCATCAATAAGCTACTTAAAACCTAGTAAAGGAAATAAACTTAAAGCAATTGCTAAATCTATTAAGAATGGTAAAAATGTGGCTTTTTTTGAAGTTTCAGTTTATGATGATAATGATGTTTTAACTAGTGTAGCAAATATAACATACAACTATATATAATTGAAAGGAAATTTAATATGAAAAATTTTTATAAAAACAAAAAAATCCTTATAACAGGTCATACAGGTTTTAAAGGTGCATGGCTTTCTAAGATTTTAATTAATTTTGGTGCTGATGTTTTAGGATATGCACTTGAAAGTAAAACAAATCCTTCCCTATTTGATTTTTTAAATATTGAAAATGAAATGAAAAGTGTTATTGGAGATATAAAAGATTATAATAAATTAAATACAGTAATAAATGATTTTAAACCTGATATTGTATTTCATCTAGCATCAATAGCGCAAGTTGGTGAAGCAAATAATAATCCTAAAAATACTTATGAAACAAATAGTATTGGTCTTTTAAATTTATTAGAAGCAGTTAGAAACTGTGATTCAGTTAAATCATTTGTAAATATTTCTACTGATGCGGTTTATTTAAATAATACAGATATCTATTTAGAGGAAAATGTTATAGGTGGAAATAATACATATGGTAATAGTAAAAGTTGTGCTGAACTTATTGTTTCTAATTATAAAAAATTATATCTTAATAATTTAAGTATATCTAATACAAGATGTGTAAATATTATTGGTGGTGGTGATTTTAATAAAGG
>CAJGDV010000013.1 GCA_904502155.1 uncultured Bacilli bacterium | reverse complement strand
TATTATAATACTTTATTTAATTTTGTCAAATTCACACAAATGTGTTATAATACTACGCCGAGGGGGGATTTCATGGAAATCAAACGCGAAAATGATATTAAATTAAACAAATTAATTGGGGAAGGTTCAGAAGCAGTAGTATATTCTGTTAATGATAATGAAGCATACAAAAAGTTTTTTTATGGCACACCAGATTATATTTTAAAAAATAAACAAAAAAAATTACAATTATTAAATGAAAAAAATATTGAAGGATTTATTAAGCCAGAACAATTAGTATATGATATGCAAGGATTTAGAGGATATACAATGGCTAGAACTAATAGTGATATAACAGCTTTAGACATTTTACTTGATGAAGAAAAATCATTAAAAGACAAAATTGAAACATTAAAAAAAATAGAACTATTAATGAATAATGCTCATAATAAGGATGTTTTATTAATAGATTTAAATATGAAAAACTTTATAGTAGATAATAATGATATCAAAGGTATTGATGTAGATAATTTTATGATTGGAGAATATCAAAACGACCTAATTCCAAGTGCTACATATTATTATTATTTAAATAAAATTAGTAAAGAAATAGATCCAAATATGGATAAATTTGCATTTGCTATAAATAGTTTAATGCTTTTATCTAATGAATATATTGTATCTTGGCATCTTTATAAAAAGAACTATGATAAATTTGATGAATTACTAGAAAAATTAGATTTACCAAACAATTTTAAAAATTTTTATTATGAATTATTAAATAGTAAAAATGATAATATGCGTTTATCTGAAGTTTTAGATGAAATTTCAAGTGAAGATTCATTTATTAAGAAAAAATAATGGAAAAAATTATAGCAACCAATGATTTTATAAATCCTATTGGAAAAGGTTATGAAGGAATAGTTTATAACTACGACAACAAAAATGTTGTTAAAGTTATTGGTAATTGTACTTTAAATAAAGTTAATAAAATTGAGTTATTAAATAAATTAGAAATCGATAGATTTATATTTCCTGATAAATTAGTAACATTAGAAAATGGAAAACCAATAGGATATACAATGAAAAAAGTTGAAACAAATGAATTTCATAACTTGAATAATATTCTAAACAGTAATATAACATTAGATAAGAAAATTAAATATTTAAAAGATTTAGAAAAACAATTAAAAGTAGCCCATCAAAATGGTATAACTTTAGTTGATTTAAATTTTACAAATTTCTTAATTGATCAAAATGATGATGTTGTCGCAATAGACACTGATAATTTTACTTATAAAGAATTAAAAACTGATTCTTTTCCAACACTATATAGTTTTTTATATAGAAATAAAGTATCGAAAACTATTGATGAGAATATGGATAAATTTTCATTTACAATGAAAATACTTGAATATTTATGCTATGAAAGTATCTTACAGTTTGATCTTGTAAATTATCATCCTTATCGAAAGGACTTAGAAAAATTTGTAAAAAACCTAGATATTCCACTTAATATCAAAACATTAATATTACATAACATCAGTAATGATCCTAATAAAGTTTATTTTAATAATGTTTTAGATAAACTATCAAGTTCAAAACAATATCTTTATAAAAAATAAACTACTTTTAAGTAGTTTTTTAATTGCCAAAAATTGGTTAGTGTAAATTTGACAAAAAATGAATAGATGATATAATATATCTACTAATTGAGGGGGTATAACTATGAAAGAAATAATGATTACTGATAAAGAGGAGAAAAAATTAGAATTATTATCTACCGGATGCGAAGGATTTGTTTATGATTATAATGGTGAAATTTATAAAAAATATTATGATATAAAATCAACTGTAGCAGCAAATAAAACTACAAAAATAGAAAAAATTAATAATCTAAATATAGATTTTTTAGTAAAAGTAAATAATATTGTACTGGATAAAAGACTAAATCCTAAAGGATATACAATGGAAAAAGTTGATTATAAATATGATATGTATCATTCACTTAGAGATAAACATTTATCTTTAGCAACTAAAGTTGCTTATTTAAAACAGTTACAAGAAAAAGTAAAAATTTTACATAAAAATGGAATAACATTAGGTGACTTTAATATGGCTAACTTCTTATTTGAAAATAAAACAGATAATTTAAAATTTATTGATATTGATAACTATGCAATAGATGGTTTAAAAAGTGATATAAAACCTGATTTATTTGAACCATATTTTAATAATAAAATAGGTGATAATAATGAAGTTAATTTTGATAAATTTAATTTTGCTCTTATGGCAATAAGAATACTTGCAAGAGAAAAAATGTCAGATTTTGATTATCATATGATTAAATATAGCCGTGATTTAAAAGGCGATTATTTAAAAGATACATATATACCAAGACTTGATGTAGATAATGAAATAAAAGAATATTTATTTCATCTAATTAGTGAAGATAAAAATAAAGAGTATTTTAATAATTTGGATAAATTAAAAAGTAAAGATTCATTTATAAAGGTTAAATAATGGAAGCACCAAAACGATATTCAATAAGGCTTATTGGAGAAGGTTCTGAAGGAACCATATATAAATATGAAGATTATGCTTTAAAATATTTTTTAGATTATTCATCACTTAAAAATAAAGTTAAAAAAATTAATAAATTAAAACATTTAAAAATAGATAATTTTTGTTTTCCAATTGATTTTGTAACAAATAATAGTGCTATAATAGGCTATTATATGGATTATATTGATACAAGATTATCTATGAATGATTTATTTAAAAATGCATCTTTAGATGAAAAAATTAAATATCTTAAGATGCAAGAAAATTTAGTTAAAAAAGCTCATGAAAATAATATAGTTATTTGTGATTTAAATTTATTTAATTTTTTAGTAAATGATGACAAGTTATATGCTATTGATACTGATAATTATAAAATTGGAAATTTAGAAAATGATATTATTCCTGATTTATATGGACCTTATTATTTTAATAAAATAAGTACTAAGGTTGATGAAAATTTTGATAAATTTGCATTAACTGTTAATTTTCTAAGATGCCTAAAAGAAGATTTTTATCCTGAAATGTTATATCTACAAAGAGATTCATTTGATTATTTAGAAGAATATATTAATGAATTAGATATTCCATCTGAATTAAAAGATTTCTTATATTATCAAATATCTGATAATGAAACAAAAGAGTTTTTAGGAAATAATATGGACTTAGTATCAAGTGAAAAAAGATTTATTAAATAAATCTTTTTTTTATGGTATAATTTATTATAGGATGGTGGTCGTATGAAACATAAAACGAAAATTTTATTAACATCATTAATGTTATTAAATATTACATCAAATAATAATTATGTTATTAATAATGATGTTAAGTTAAATGGTAATAGACAGACAGATGAAGCTTTTAAAGTTATTGCTAATCATTATTATAAGAAAGGCAAATATATTCAATATGACATGCTTAAACTTGATAAGGAAGGCGATAAACTAATAAATAGAAGACAAGTTAATATTAAACCTGAAGATATTAATAGAAATAATATTGTCTATATGGATTGTAGTTCTTTTATATATAATGTTTATAAGGAAGCTTTAGATGTAGATCCTTTAAGTTTACTTTTAATAGATGGTGCTAACGAAAATAATTTTAATACTAAAAATTTAGCAAATCTTAGAACTAAAAAAGTAAATGGATATTATAGTAATGCTTTAATATATGGATATGATTATAAAACAAGAACATTTTATGAAAATGGAGAAAAGAAAAGTACAAAAAAAATCAATTATAAAAATGGTAATAATAGTATAAAAAAAGAACTTAAAAAATTATTAAATCCAGGAGATATTATTGTATTAAGAAAAAAAGGTTCTGGACATGTTATGCTTTATGTTGAAGACAATAATCAAGGATATTTTGTTCATGCTACTGGATCAAGTTATGATTATGAAAAAAGGGAAGATAATGTTGAAGGAAAAGGAGCAATAAAAAAAGAGAAAATTGAAGAAGTATTAGATAATACTTCAAATAGTCATTATTTATTTAATGATGAATATAATTCTCTAACAATTTTAAGACCCCTTAATGTATTCGGAAGTAAATTATCTTCAAATACTATTAATAGACTTATAAATCAAAATTTAACTATAAATAAAACGGCTAATATTGACGAATCAAAAACAATAGAACCAGGAAGCAAAATTACATATACAATATCAATCAAAAATAATGCTAAAGAAACACAAAAAATATTATTCGAAGATATATTACCACTTAATACTGAATTAGTTAGTGGTAATTTAAATGAAGATTTTACTCTAGCACATAATAGAACGAAAACCATAACATACACAATTAAAGTATTAAATGAAAATATTGATATTGTTAATGATGATTCTAAAATTAATGGTCAATTATTAAATACAATAACACATAAAACAGGAAATAGTTTATCTAAAATAGAAGAAATAAGATTAATACAAACAGCTGAAAAATTTAATAATACTAATGTTGGATATAATAAATCAAAAGAATTTAATAAAATTACTGCTAAAATAAGTAATGCTAAATTAAATTATAATCCTGCAAGATTTATTTCTTCTATATATTATAATGCTTTTAATATAAATATAAATTTAGAATCAAGTACACAAATTGAAAACGATGTTTTTGATAATATAAATGGAACATTATATTTAAAAAGTAATATTCAAAATATGGTTGTCCCAAATCTTTATGGAGGAACTAATGTAAGTAATAATGATCCTAAAAGAACTCGTAAAATTTTAAAAAATGATTTAATGATAGGAGACATTATTTCATATCGTTATATTGATAAAAAGGAAACAGGAAACACATATTTGTATTTAGGTGATAATAAATTATTAGGTATAGGAACAAAAAAAATAATTAATGTTAATGTAGATAAAATCCTAAATAAACTTATAGGATGTAAATCATTTGTTATTTTAAGACCAAGTCTAGTACATGACTTAAATATTAAAGAAATAGAAAACATAGCAAATTTTGATGAAGCACAAAAAGAAGTATTTAATAATGCCGTTAATAGATATTTAACAAGAATTAAAAATAATACTATTAAATATAATAGTGAAAAAAGAGATTTAGGTGTTAAACCTCAAAATTGTTCTTATTTAGATTCTAGCTCATTGATATATAATATTTATAACGATGCATTTAATATACAAATACCATCAACATCAATATCTCTTCTTAATACTAAAAATGAAAAACTAAGAGTTCAAAATGTTGATAATATCAAAAATTTATATATGCATAATTTAACTATGGGAGATATTATTGTTTATAAATATTCAACAAATGAAGGAATGAAAGGCATTGTATCACTATATTTAGATGATGATAAGATATTAAAATATAATAATAATGGATATCAAATATTATCATTAGGAGAGTATAAAAAAGAAGCATTAGATAGAATAATAACGGATTTAAAAATTATTAGACCATCACAAGGATATAAATTAAACCCTCAAGCAATAGATTTTATTGATACTGAAAAAATCAATATGCCTAAAAAAATTACTGTCGAAATAGGTGAAAAAAAGAAATTAGAATACGAAATATTACCTGAAAATTCATCTAATAAAGATATAACAATAAAAAGTAGTAATAATAATATTAAGATTAATAATGGTTATATTGAAGGTGTAAAAGCTGGTGAATCAATATTAACAGTTAAAACAAAAGATAATACTGGCATAAAAACATCTACAGAAGTAAAAGTAATTAAAAAAAGAGAAATTAAATTTAATTATAATAGCTATCAACTTTTAAAAGGACATTATATTTTAATAACTCCAAATACAACTGGAGAAATTAAAACTGTATCATCTTCTAATAATAATATTGCAAAAGCATATTTAGAAGGTAAAAAAATAAAAGTTATAGGTTTAAAAGCTGGTGAAGCAGATATTAAAGTAACATTAAAAAATGGTAACACAGCTACAACAAAAATTAAAATATCAAAAAATGATGAAAATAAAGATATTAGTTTCCAAAATGATAATTATAAAATAGCAGTTGATGAGGAAAGAGTTTTAACTTTAACTTTTAAAGAAAATGTTGAAATTGATAGATTTGAAGTTTCAGACAAAAACATTGTTAGTATTAATAAAACATCTTCAAATAGAAGTGTTATTGTTAAAGGATTAAAACCAGGTAAAGTAACATTAAAAGTTCTTACAAATAGTGGAGTATATGAAACAACAACAATTAATGTAGTTAAAAAAATTGCATTTGAAAGAAGAAGAAATATTAATTTATATACATCAACAAGAAAAAAAATAATCCTTAATAGAGATGTTAAAGATATTTATGTAAATGATAATAAAATTGTTAAAATTAATAATGGTCTTATAACGGGACTAAAAAAAGGTAAAACAACAATTAAAGTTGTAACAAAAGATAATCAAATAATAAAATATATAATTAATGTTAAAGATAAATTCTTTAATCGAAAATAGGTGATAAAATGAAAATACAAGATAAATATCAAATAAGATTAAAAAGATTTACAGAAATGATGAAAGCCGATTTAAGATTTTTAGACCAAGGTATAAGTATTGCAAATGAAATAAAAAGTATACTAATTGGTTATAATGAACTTAAAGAACTAGTAATAGATGATAAATTATATTTACATATGTTTTTTATAAAAAATTATGATAATGGTGTAACATATAATTATGAAGTTATTGAATGTAATGAACAATTATTTAATATAATTAGTAAAAAAACAAAAGTTAAAATTAAAAAAATTAAAACAAATGCTAAATTAGAAGATAAAGTTATTTTAAAAGGAATGTGCAAAATTAGAAAAGATAGTCCTGGTGAAAATGAATTTTATTTATCACATCGAAAATTATTAATAAAAAATGATATGAATGAATCAATTGTTATTCCACTTGAAACAATTTCATGTATTCAAAAAGAAGGAACTACAGGGATGAGATTTTTATATAATAATGTTCTTCAAGAACTTTATTATACAAATGTTGATGAAGTTATAAAGGGTATTATCGATAATAAATTCGAAGCTTTAAAATATACTGACAATGTTGATGTTAATAATACAGTAGCTCAACCTAAACCAAAAAAGAAAATATCAAAAATAGAATTATTTATTCTTGTTTGCTCTATTATTTTATTAGTAGGCGGTATAGTAATGATCATAAAGAGTCTAATGTAGACTCTTTTTTATTTTAAAGTTGACAAGTATATTTTTTAGTGTTATAATCTTTTTCAACTGAAAGGACTGATTTTAATGAAAAAGATTAATGTTTTAAACCGCAGACGCAGCAGATAACACTTGAGTATACGGATTATATATTCGTAGATGCAAGTGTATTTAAACGTGCTTGTATCTGCGAAGGACATTAACTTTTTCTTTAATGAACCCTCATGCATACAAGCATGGGGGTTTTTATTATAGTTGAAAGGAAAGATATTATGATCAAACAAAATATTATAGAAAAATTAAAAAAACTAATGAGTTTTATAACAATAGATGGTAATGATGAAGAATTTACAAAATTATTTAATTACATAAAAGAAATAACACCAAAGCACCTAAACATTAAAGAATATGAATTTAATAATAAAAAAGCATTAGTACTATCAAATACAGAAGATTTAAATTTAGATATTATATTTGCAACACACATCGATGTAGTACCAGCAATCGATTATTCATTTAGTGAAGATGAAAAAAACGTTTATGGAAGAGGAACAATCGATATGAAAGGTGCTGTAGCAGTATGTTTAGAATTATTATTTAATAATATTTATAAACAAAAAGTAGCAATGTTTATTACTTCAGACGAAGAAATAGATGGAAACTGTGTAAAGCAATTATTAAAAACATACGATGCAAAACTTGCTATTGTTCCAGATGGTGGTAATAATTTTAAATTAATAGAAGAAGAAAAAGGATTATTACAACTAAAAATAAAAGTTAAAGGAAAACCAGCACATGCAAGTCAACCATATAATGGTGAAAATGCAATCGTGAAAGCTTATAACATTTATAATGAATTAATAAAAAACCACCCACTACCAACAGGTGATAACGATTATAAAACATCAATCAATTTATCAGCCCTTAAGGGGGGAGACGCACTAAATCAAGTGCCATATGAAGCTGAACTAATGTTAGACATTAGAAACACAAGTGAAAATTCACAAGAAGATTTAATTGAAGAAATAAAAAAATATGATTGTGAAGTAGAAGTTTTAAATCAAGGAATATTATTTAAAACTGATGTTAAACACAAAAAAATAAAGGAGTATCTTGAAATTTGTAATGAAATTTTAGATGAAAAGCCTGAAATTTTAAAAGTAGCATCAACAAGTGATGCAATATATTTTAGTGAAAAAAATATACCAACAATATTAATGAATCCATATGGTGACTATGCTCATTGTAATAATGAATATGCTACTAAAGATGGATACGTAAAGTTATACGAAATATATAAAAAATTTATGGAAAAAGGTGAAGAAAATGAATAATAATGAACAAATTAAAAAATTAACTAAAAAAGATTATGAACAATTTAAAAACGTACTATATGTATTTAAAGAAGCTCCATGGTATGAAAACTTAACAGAAGAAGATGTTAAAAGTGAATGGCAATTATATGAAAAATCAAAAATAGAAAAAGCACTTGAAAAAAATATAATTGAACCAAATGATTTTTATAGTGTCTTAGGATACTTTGTAGATGACCAATTAGTATCAATGATATCTTATACATTATCATATGGTAATGATCCTATGCATATTGAACATGGTGTAGATTTTAAACAAGAAGATATTATTTCTTATATCTTTGGTATGGCAACATTATCAAGTGCTAGAGGATATGGATATAATACAAAATTATTAAAACAATTAGTAGAATATTTTAAACAAATTAATATAAATAAAAGCTATGCTAGATATGCCGTTAATAAAGATGAAATTAAGTATGTAAATAATAATTATGAAGAAATAGTTAAAGGTTACTCAAAATATCCATCTAAATCAGAATCTATTAATATTCTAAAAAAATGTGGATACATTGAATACTTTAAAAACCCATATGATTTACATATTCAAAATTTAAGTGATGCTGAATATAAATTTAATCATGATGAAGATTTAAGAGCATTTGTAGTTTTAGATTGTGATAAAGAAAAAGTTAAAAAAATAAAAGCATAATTAAATATGCTTTTTTTTTATAATATTTTTCTTTTTATATAAGTGTCATCATACTCTAATAATTCATCAATTTCATCTTCAAGATATGGTTTATTAACTGAATCAGATAAAATTTCTAAAAACAATTCTTTTAAATTTTTAGTTATAATTAAACTATTAACAAATTTTTTTAAATAATCATAGTTTTTATATATTGTTTCTAACTCAAAACTATTTTCAACTAAATGATGAAGCATAAATATTAAATTAGAAAACTTGTCTAAATCAGAATTTATTTTAGTACTTACATTATCTATATATAAATCATATACAGCAAATGGAGCAACATTATTTTTAAGTCCATTAACATAATAATTATCAACATCAATTCCATATAAATTTTCATTCGAAATTAAGAAATTATGATACATTGTATCAACCATTGTAATATTATTAAAGTGTAGTTCTTTCATTAAATCTTCAAGTTGTTTTAAATATTCTATTTTATAATCTAGTGGGTGATCGCTTTCTAAGTATCTATTTAATTTATCATCATATAATATATAGTCCATAGTATAACCAACAATTTTTTTGTCCATTGTAACTATTTCTTTAGGATTAGCAATATTATACATTTCTAAATCTTTAATAAACTTAAGTTTTTTAATTTTGTTTTCTATTTGTGTTCCATCATAGAAAATTTTACAAGCATCACCATTTTCAAGAAGAAAAACTCTTCCTTCAGCACCACATCCTATTAAATTACGTAAATCAGTTTCTTTAATATTTTTAGTTTTCATAAAATCACCTGTAACAATATTATATATTATTTTTCTTTATTGTCAAAGTTATTCTATAGTGATATAATATTATAAATTATTTGATAGTAGGAAGGAGTAATCAGTAATTAGCGCCTGATCCCTAGTGGATGACGAGGTTAGTAACGATCGAAATATCGGCGGATGTTACTACGGGTGGTATCTCGAAAGATATATTACAAAAAATAAAATTAAAATTATAACAAAAAATATATCGTACCAAAGGAGATTATAATATGAAAAAATTGTATATTGATTTTGATGGTGTTATTATGAATACTAATAACGCTATCACAAACCTTCTAGATGAACATCAAGTTGATAGAACAAATTATGATGAAACAGTTAATTTTTTAAAAAAAATTAATTGGGATAAACTCTTAAAGGAATGTGACGAAATAAGTAATGCATTTTCCCATTTAAAAACCCTCAATGATTCAAATGATTTTAATGTGGCCATTTTGACCCATGTTTGTTCAGAAGAAGAAGCTAATGAAAAGAAAAAACTACTAACAAATAAAGTAGGGAATTTAAATGTAATTCCTGTTCCAAGAAATATAGATAAATGTCATTATGTTGATCCTAAAGATTCAATATTAATAGATGATTATTCTAAAAATCTAGAATTATGGCAACAAAACGGAGGAATAAGTATTAAATTTACAAACAAAGAATATGACAAATTTAAATCCATTTATAATCTAGGAGATATAATAAATTTATTATGAAAAAGTTAAATTAATTTTTAACTTTTTTTTATTAGTATGATATAATTATTATATTAGGAGTGATAATGATGGAAATAGGAGTTTATATTAATGAAAAATGGTTACCAGCAATTTTAACAATTACTGATGGTGCTATAATTATTAAAATGGAAACAAGTTCATTAGTTATAACTTTATTAGAAATGGCAAATATTAATTATCAAGATCAATATTTAAATATTACATATATGGAAAGAAAAAACGGAGAAGCCAAAAAGAAAATAATTTCCATAAATGCTGATAATTTGAGTGAAATTTATGATGAAATTGTTGCTAAAAAATCAGCACCAAAAGAAGAAGATAATGGTGAATATGTACCACCAACAAATAATATTTATAATAAGGAACCAAAAGAGCAAGAACAAAAAACAATAGCTTCAATGTATGTAATGACTAATAATCAAACATCAGTATTACCACCACAACAAGTAACTATGCCTGAAATATCTGATGAAAATAAAAATAAACAAGAAGAACTTAACAATACATTAAAACCAAAACAAAAATCATATGCATATATTTTTGTAATAATATTAGCAGTTTTTCTAATTGGTTTATCAATATTTATGAGATTAACAATTCTAAATTCTAAAGATAATTTATATACTGAAGGAAGTAGAATGTGGGTTAGTGGAACTGACTCAGACTATCAGGCATATAAAATTTATGAAGATGGAAGCTGTAAATTTGGAAGTTTTCGAGGAAACAAAGTATCTGCACAAGAATGCAAATACACTTTAAATGGTCATAAAATAACATTTAAATTTGAAGATGGAATTTCAAGAACTTATGAATGGAATATTAAATGTAAAATATCTTTTGAGGACGAAATTAAATTAGTTAATTATTTATCTTTAAATAATGAACAATTTGATAGCCGTATAGCAGAATTTTAAAATGAGGTGATAAAATGAAGAAAACAGGATTTAATATTGAAATTAAAGATAATGACGAATGGTTAGATGGAAAATTATACTTTTTAGATTTAGGTATTGAAGTAATCACAAAAGAAAAAAGTGTTGTATTACCATTTTCTGATATGAATTCGGTAACAAGAGAAAGAGGAAACACAGTAATAAAATATACTGTTAAAACAGATTTAACAAAAGAAATAAAAGAATTAATTTTCAAAATGGATGATTCTGAACATAATAAAATTGTTATTGAATATCAAAAAAATAAAGTTCCTGTAGAACCATTAATTACATACGATAAATATTTAGAAAAACAAAAAGAACAAATTAAAAAAGAAATGTCTAGTGAATCTAAAATGTTAATATTTAGATTTATATTAATTATTATTGCAATTACATCTATTTCACTTACATTTTTAATTCCAGTTGATGGTTCTAATAATTCACTTAAACTATACATTATTCAAGCTTGTATTGCTTTAGTATGTTTAATTGTATTTATTTTAAGTTTTAAAATTAGTAAAGAATAAGTCTTATTTAAGACTTTTTTTCATATATATTAATGGTGATAATATGCTAATTCTTACAAAAACAACATTAGTATTATTAATATCATTATTAATATCAATTCTTTTAGGTACAATACTTATTCCTTTAATAAAAAAATTTAAATTAAATCAACAGTTAAATAAATATTTAGAAGAAAGTCATAGAAGCAAAAGTAATACTCCAACTATGGGTGGAATAATTTTTATTTTATCAACAATAATTACATTATTAATACTTTATATATTTAATAAAATTGATTTAACATATAATTTTATTATTGTAATTATTGTTTTTTTATCATATGGTTTTATAGGATTTACAGATGATTTACTAATTATTATAAAAAAGAATAATAAAGGATTAAGTGCTAGTAGTAAAATGATGATGCAAATTGTTATTGCGATTATCTTTTTTTATCTATTTATGAAAGCTGATAATGAGCCACTTTTATGGATTCATACTATAGGTTTTAAACTAAATATAGGCTGGCTTTATGGAGTTTTTATATTATTAGTATTAATAGCAAGTAGTAATGCAGTGAACCTTACAGATGGTTTAGATGGTCTAGCAACAGGTCTTTCAATAATATCATTTTTAGCTTTTGGTTTAATATCATTAAGTACTGGATGGTTAGATGGTTATGAAGAAATAGCTTTATTTTGTTTTAGTCTATCTGGGTCATTATTAGGCTTTCTCATCTTTAATAGTCATCCTGCTAGTATTTTTATGGGGGATACTGGATCACTTGCTCTAGGGGCTACATTAGGTTCTGTAGCAATACTTACAAGACATGAAATTTTCCTTTTAATTATTGGGTTTGTCTTTGTACTTGAAACTGTTTCTGTAATCATACAAGTATCATATTATAAACTTACAAAACGAAGAGTATTTTTGATGACTCCTCTTCATCATCATTTTGAAAAAAAAGGCTATAGCGAACAAAAAATAGTAAAATTATTTTGGATAATAGGATTAATATCTACATTAATTGCCATAATAGTAATATAATTGACTTTTACTACTCATTATAATATAATTTAAACTAGGAGGATATGAAATGATTATAGAAGTAGTTTTAATTTTAGTTGGCTTTGTTCTTTTAATTAAAGGTGCTGACTTTTTAGTTGATGGAGCATGTAATATTGCCAAAAAATTTAGAATACCAGAAATGGTAATTGCACTGACAATTGTTAGTATAGGAACAAGTCTTCCAGAACTAGTTGTAAGTTTAGGTTCAGCAATAAATGGGCATAGTGATATATCTATTGGAAATGTTGTAGGTAGTAATATTGCTAACTTATTTTTAATATTAGGATCTTGTGCAATTATAAAACCATTAATTTATAAAAAGCAAACAAAATATATAGAAAATTTTATAAATATGGGAGCTACAACATTATTATTTGTTGTTGCTAATGGATTAGTAAATCAAAATATAATTACAAGAAGTGAAGGATTTATTTTACTTTTATGTGCTATAGCATTTATTTGTTATAACTTATATATGGCTAAAAATGCTAAAAAAATATCAAAGAAATCTATTGAAAAAGCTTCCTTTATTGAACTTAAAAAAATCAATATTTGGAAATCAATTTTTATGATAATATTAGGTATAATATTATTAAAACTTGGTGGAGATTTTGTTGTAGATAATGCTGTTTTATTAGCAAAAAGATTAGGTTTAAGTCAAAAATTAATCGGGCTTACTATTATTGCTATATCAACAAGTTTACCTGAATTATTAACAAGTGTTACAGCATCATTTAAAGGTGAAACAGATATGGCAATCGGAAATATTTTAGGAAGTCAAATATTTAATGTTTTCTTAATAATTGGATCAAGTGCAGCAATTTCACCAATTAATTATTCTTTATCTTATAATAAAGATATTGTCTTATTAATGTTTGGTACATTATTTATGTGTTTAAATCCATTCTTTGGAAAAAAAGATACAATGACAAGATTAAATGGTATTACTTTTGTTTCTGTATATGTTATTTATATTATAATTACTATAATTTCTGCATAAAAAAGCTTTTTAGCTTTTTTTTATTTTAAAAAGATTGTATTATTTTGTCGAATATGATAAAGTTAATTTATACAAGATATAGGGAGGATTTTATAAATGTTAGACAACTTAGAAGTTAAAAAAGCTTTATCTTCGATGTGTAATACAATGTATAATAAAGAAATTAAAGATTGTAATAATGAAGAACTTTATTATGCAATATTACAATTAACTAAAGCTTATAGCAATTTAATAGAAGAAATTAATGGGGATAAGAAAGTTTATTATGTTTCTGCTGAATTTTTAATTGGTAAACTATTATCAAATAATTTAATTAATTTAGGACTTTATGATAAATTTGATGAAGTTCTAAAAAGTGAAAATAAAAATTTAGCACAAATAGAAGAAGTTGAACCAGAACCATCATTAGGTAATGGTGGTCTAGGACGCTTAGCAGCATGCTTTTTAGACTCAATAGCATCTTTACAATTACCAGGAGATGGATGTGGTTTAAATTATCATTATGGATTATTTAAACAAGAATTTAAAAATAATGAACAAAGAGCCGAAAAAAATGAATGGATTGAAAATTATTCATGGCTTAATGATGAAAACAAAAAATACAAAGTACACTTTGGGTATGGAGATGTTACATCTAAACTATATACAATTGATGTTCCAGGTTACAATGGAGGAAAAAATAAATTAAATTTATTTGATATTGAAACTGTTGATGAAAACATCGTTTATGATGGAATTAAATTTCCACAATGGGATATAAATAAAAACTTAACTTTATTCTTATATCCAGATGATTCAACAAAACAAGGAAGATTACTACGTGTATATCAACAATATTTTATGGTATCTAGTACAGCTCAAATGATATTAGAAGAATTAAAAGAAAAAAATGTTGATTTACATAAAATGAATGAACATGCTGTTATTCAAATTAATGATACTCATCCATCAATGATTATTCCTGAAATGATTAGATTATTAACTGAAAATGAAGGATTTTCTATGGATGAAGCTATTAATGTTGTAAGCAAAACATGTGCTTATACAAACCATACAATTTTAGCTGAGGCACTTGAAAAATGGCCAATTGATTTCATTGAAACAGTATGTCCACAATTAATGCCAATAATTTATGAACTTGATAATCGTGTTAAACACAAATATGGTAATAATGAAAAAATCAATATTATAGATAATCAAGGAAGAATTCATATGGCTCATATGGATATTCATTATGGTTTCTCTGTTAATGGGGTAGCAAGACTTCATACTGATATTTTAAAAAACACAGAACTTAATGAATTTTATAAATTATATCCAGAAAAATTTAATAATAAAACTAACGGAATTACATTCCGTAGATGGTTAATTGAATCAAATAAAGAATTAACAAAATTGATTGAATCAAAAATAGGTAGTGAATTTAAAAAAGATTCAACTGAACTTTCTAAACTTGAAAACTTTATTGATGATGAAGAGTTCTTAAATGATTTAGAAAATGTAAAAAGAATTAAAAAAGTAGAACTATCTGATTATTTAAAAGAAACTAAAGGGATAGATTTAAATCCTGATAGTATATATGATATCCAATCAAAAAGACTTCATGAATATAAAAGACAACAAATGAACTTACTTTATATTATTAACAAATATCAAGAAATAAAAAATGGAAATATTCCTGAAAGACCATTAACATTTATTTTTGGTGCTAAAGCAGCTCCTGCTTATACAACGGCTCAAGATATTATTCATGCTATATTAGTAATGCAAGAAATAATTAAAAATGATCCTGAAGTTTCACCATATATGAATGTAATTATGCTTGAAAATTATAATGTAAGTTTAGCTGAAAAAGTAATTCCAGCATGTGATATTTCTGAACAAATTTCATTAGCAAGTAAAGAAGCAAGTGGAACAGGAAATATGAAATTTATGCTTAATGGTGCAATAACACTAGGAACTGAAGATGGGGCTAATGTTGAAATTCATGAATTAGTAGGTGATGATAATATTTATATCTTTGGTAAAAATGCTGATGAAGTAATTAAAATTTACCAAGATAATTCATATAATCCAAAAGATTATTATGATACTAATAAAGATATTAAAAATGCCATTGATTTCTTAGTTAGTGAAGAAACACTAAGTAATGGTGGAAATTTTGAAAGATTAAGAAGACTTCAAAATGAATTAATTTTTAAAGATTGGTTTAAAACTTTATTAGATTTTGAAGATTATAAAACAACAAAAGACAAAGCATTCAAAGATTATGAAAATAGACTTGAATGGAAAAAGAAAATGGTAAAAAATATTGCTTCAAGTGGTTATTTTTCTAGTGACAGAACAATAAATGATTATAATAAAGATATTTGGAAACTAAAATAACACGAAAGTGTTATTTTTAGTTGACAAATATTAAAAATAGTAGTAATATTAGAAACGTTGCTTGTCCCGTTAGCTCAGCTGGTAGAGCATTTGACTTTTAATCAAAGGGTCGTGAGTTCGAATCTCGCACGGGACACCATTTTAAAAACAACTGTCTTTTAAGACAGTTTTTTTAGTATTTAGGAGAGGTATAATGAACAATAACAATTACGACAAACTATTAAAACTATATAATGACGAAAATCAACTAAATAACTATCGATTAATTTTAGCAACATTATTATTTAATGAAAGATATAATGAAGATTTATCACAAAGAATAAAAGATAGTGAAATAGAATATTTTAATAATAATTTAGGCACATTTAATGGATGCTGTAAATATTCATTAGAAGGCAATAAATTTACAGAAGATAGTATTTTAGTTAATATTTATAATCGCAATCTTTTTGATATTCAGGCTACTTTAATTCATGAATTAAGACACCATTTAGTAAAACATACAGAGAAATTAGAAAATAATAATTTAATAGCACAAAGAGGATTACAAACTATAAAAGTTAATTTATTAAAAATGACTTCAATTAGAGAAGGTATTGGTCTAGAAGAAATTTACAATACTTATATAACTGGTAAAATGGTTAATAATATAAAAAAATATAAAAATCAAAATAATACACCATTTGATAATTATGTAAATAACTTAGGAGAAGGTCCTTATGTAGCTTATAGACAATTAATGGAAATATGTATGCCACTTTTAAAAATGGAAGAGTTTACTGATTTTGTTGATATGCAAACTTATAAAGGAAATATAGATAAAATAGAAAATCAGTTTAATGATTATTTTAGAGAAATAATGACATATAACCAACTAAAGAAATATGTTGATTATTTACTTTCAAATATGTATAATCCATATGGATTAAATGACTTTAAATCAAGTCTTAATGAAATTAATAAGACATATACTAAGACTATTTTATAATAGTTTTTTTTATGCTAAAATTATTAATGGTGATAATAATGAGAATTAAATGTCCAGCGAAAATTAATTTATTTTTAAATATACAAAATAAAAAAGATGATGGTTATCATAATATTAAAACAATTGTACAAACAATTGATTTATTTGATGAAATTATATTGAGTAAAAGAAAAGATAAAAAAATAAACATTAAATGTAATGATCCAGATATACCATGTGATGAAACAAATAGTGTTTTTAAAGCAATAAAAATATATTATGAATATATAAAAAAAGATATTGAAGGATATGATATAACAATTATTAAAAATATTCCCAATAAAGCAGGATTAGGTGGTGAATCATCAGACGCATGTGGAATAATTAAATTATTAAATAAAGAATATAATTTACTATATGATGATTTATTAAATATTGCTAAGAAAATTGGTGATGATTGTAAATATTTTTTAAAATGTGGTTGTTTAGATGAAGAGATGAATGAGATTAAAAATCCATATCAATTTTATCTGTTAATAAATAGTAGTAGTGAAGGTTGCAGTACAAAAGAAATGTTTAGAAAATATGATGAATTAAATGAGTTTGAAAATCTAGAGAAGAAAATAAATTTAGTTAATGATTTTGAAAAAATTTATAATATTGAAAAAGAAAAAATTACCTTAAAAAATAAGGGATGTATTATGGCAGGACTTACTGGTAGTGGTTCATATGTTGTAGGAATACTAGAAGAAAAAAAAGAAGGTTGTTATCAAAATTATAATTTGCCATTCTAATAAAATAATAGTATAATTTAG
>CAJGDV010000012.1 GCA_904502155.1 uncultured Bacilli bacterium | reverse complement strand
TTTTATTAAGTCTTTAATATATCCTTCTTCTAAATACATAGGACATGTATAGTAGTGGTTTGTTTTTTCTTTTGATATACAAGTGTCATCAAATTCTAAAAGTTCTAAATTTGTTACTTTACCATCTACAATAGTAACATTAGCTTTAATATTTCCACCAAAACTTTTATTTTTAACTGTATATACATTATCTTTTACATCAAGTACTTCAAAGTCTTTTTTAACTTCTACTTCTTCTCCACCAGTAAATGATTTATATCCTCCATTTTTATAATCTTCCATTGTATTTAATAACATTGTTTTTAAAGCTTTAGATGAAATTGTAGCACCACTTACTGTATCAATTTCTTCACCCTTATCTTGGTCTTTAACAAGTGTATCTAAATAATTGTTTTTAGTTATTTCACTAAAGAATGAATCATCTTGTGATACAATTTCAATATTTGTTACTTTGTCATTTTCAAATGTAATATTAGCAATAAGATCACTTGAATATCCTTTTTGACTTGCTTGATAAATTATTTTTTTATTTTCTTTTTTAATATTTAAAATTTTATAATTTGGATCCCCTTCAGTTTTAGCATTGTATTTGTTTTTAATAACAAATGAATCTGCTAAAATTAAAGATAATAAAATTATTACAGGTATAATTAATTTTTTAGGATTTAATTTTGTTTTAACACCAATTTTATCAATTATAAATACAAACATATTCATTGTTAAAATACTTGTTAAAACTCCTTCTGGATACGGAGTTAAATGTCTAAATGTAACTGTTAAAAGTCCTAAAGATAAACCGTATAAAATTTGGCCATGTTTAGTAACAGGGCTTGTAACAGGGTCAGTAGACATAAAGACAGCCCCAAATAATAATCCTCCCGATAAAATACTAAATAAGGCATACCATAATGATCCACCTATTATAAAACTCATTACAAATACTGTTAAAACATATAGTAATGGTATTCTCCATTTGATTGTTTTAGTTAATGTTAAATAAACAAAAGCTATAATACATAGTAAAGCACTTGTTTCTCCAACTGTTCCTGGTATAGTACCAATAAAGAAATCATTTAAAGTACCATATGGTTCAATTAAATCTTTATATGTAGCTATTTCAGTAAATGTACTAGCATTAGAAAGAGGAGTAGCACTACTAATAGTATCTAATTCATATTTGTTAAAATATCCTCCATTACTAGTAATAACCATAGCATATGTACTTATAATAAATAATCTTCCAACTAATGCAGGATTAAAAATATTATTTCCAAAACCACCAAATAACATTTTAGCAATAATACTTGATACAAAAGATCCAAGAATTAAAATAGAAATTGGTGTATTTATTGGTAAAATTAAACTTAAGAATAATCCTGGCATATATGCATATGATGTTGTTAAAATTTCTTTTAAAGTTTTATTTTTACAAAAAATAACTTGATATAATGTTTCAAAAAATAATGTTGATAACGTTCCTATAAATACAAATAATAATGGATAAAAAATTTGAGCAAACGTTATATAACCATGTTTATATGGAATATATCCATTTTTATAAACACTAAATAAAATAATTGGAACTAGTGCTATAATAACGTTTCTCATCATATTAGTTGTTGTATTTTTAGATTTAATAAAAGGCATTATTTCACCTCCATTTTGGCTTGATTTACTTTGTCTCTTACATCAATATTTGATGGACAAATATAAGAGCATAAACCACATGAAATACATTTATTTACATTTAATTTATTTAAATTTTCTTTATTTCCTAAGTTATCTTTGATTAATACTGGAATTAATCCAGCAGGACATACCATTTCACATTTTCCACATCTAAGGCAGTTTTTTTCTAGGCATTGTTCTTTTTTTGGTAAAACCAAAATACAATTTAATTCAGGTGTTACAACTAAATTATTTAAAGCTTCACTTCCCATCATTGGTCCGCCAGCAATTATAATTGTATTAGCATGTTTTCCGCCTAATAAAGTTAAAATATCACTTACTTTAGTTCCAACTTTTACAAGGCAGTTACATGGTTTTTTAACTCCTTCACCTGTTACAGTAATTATTCTTTCAAAAAGTGGTTTTCCTTCATTTAATGCTTCATATATAGCATAAATTGTTGACACATTATTGACGATAATTCCTTTTTCAATTGGTAATCTATCATATTCTAAATTTAAAGCTTCTTTAATTAAAGTACGTTCCCATCCCATTGGGTATATGTTTCTTACTTCTTTTAATTTAATTTTAGGATATGTTCCTATATATTTTTTTATTTCTTCTATTGCTTCTGTATTTGTTTTTTTAATGGCAAATACTGCTTCTTTAATATTATTTATTTTTAATATTTTATCTATTGCTTCTAATACTAATTCACATTTTTCCATTATTATTTGCCAGTCTGCTGTAATATATGGTTCACATTCTACAGCATTAATTAATAATGTTTCTACTTTTTCGTCTGTATTATATTTAAAATATGTTGGGAATCCAGCTCCACCCATACCTACTATTCCACATTCTTTTAATAGTTCTACAAATTCTTTTTTTGTTTTTACTTCTTTTTTCTTGTATCTTTTTCTTTCTCTTAAGTCATTATCTATTACTAAGCATTTTACTTTAGCACCTGATTGATGTCTCATTTCTTTTATTTCCATTACATAGCCTGATACACTTGAAAAAATTGGTGTTTCAAATGTTCCTCTTCTTCTTGCAAGGATTTGCCCTTTTTCTACGTATTCACCAATTTTAACAAGAGGATTCATTTTTGTATCATTACCACTAATTAATGGTATATAAACTTTTTTTGGTACATTACACATTTCTAAGCTATTCATAGACATATGTTTATGTTTTGGTATTCTATATCCTGACATTTATAATCCTCCTATTCTTCTTTATTATACAATAAAAAAGAGTTTATTTAAACTCTTTTAATTATCAAATTAATAATATTTTAATAAAATATAATGGAGGTAGTATATGAATAATAATTGGTGGTGTCGTGGAAAATGGTTGTTTTTTCTTTTTATCTTTTCTATTATTTTATTTTATCAAATGATAATTTCTCTTTTTATTTTAACAAGATTTAATATCTTTTTATGTTTCTTTTTTTGGAATTTGATTATTTGGTTCATTTTGAAGATAATTTGGTAAAATATCAAGATTTATAATCATTTGTTTTATTTCTTTAACTTTTAATACTTCAGATATATTATTATTAAGAATGTCAGGAAGGCAAAGCATAATTAATAATAATTTTTTTTCATACTCTAAAAGTGGATAATTATTTTCATATCTATTTAATAAATCTATATAATTAAAAGTTTTATTTCTTTTAAATAATTTATATAAATCAAAAATAGGCATATCAAATTTAGCTTTACTCCAGCTAAGTAAATAATCTTTATCATTTTTTATATAATGATTAAGATCTAAATTATTATGAACAACAACTATTCTCATTTTTTTATCAGTTGAATTTAAAAAATTATCAAGTTCATTTTGTGCATAATCTAAACTAAATAATATTTTATTATAATTTCTAAGTAATAAATATTCACTAGGACTATAAACTGTTTTAGCTTCAATTAAAGTGATTTTATCACTATAATATGATCTTAAAAATAAAATATTATTTGATATATCTTCATAAATTTGATTAAATTTACTTTCATCAGTTTCTTTAAAATATGTTGTTTTACTATGTAAAAGAGATGTTAAATCAATTAAATCATATAATTTTTGTTCATCAGGATATTCTATATTTTCGATATATTCTGATACTAAGAGATTTTCATCTCTTTCAATTATATTTGGAAAATAATGAAAATTTCTTGTTTTTAAATAATCTAATATTTCATTATTTTCTTTTTCTTCTTTTATAACATATTTTTCATCTATTATGCTGACTTTACCTTTTCTTACTACTTTTCTAGGATTATATTTTCCTAATTTAATCATAATATGGGATTATAATTTTATCTCCTATTTTTATACTATCTAAAACATTATATTTAGATAATTCTTCTTTATCTACATTATATGTTTCTAATATTGTATCTAATGTATCGTTTTCTTTTACTATATATATTTTATAAGTAACATATTCATTTTTTGTTGTTTTTATTTCTTCTTCATGAAAGTATTCTTTTACCTTTTTTATTTCTTCTTTAAAAATAATGGGTTCTTCTTCTTCAAATTCAATTATCTCTCTTACTTCTTCTAATTTATCAATTCTAACCTCAACATTAATTAAAAGGACATTAGAATCAAAAATTTCATAATAAAAATCGTCTATATCAACAATAGCATTTTTAGTATCATATTTTTCGTCTAATGCTATTTCAAAAGGAACAGTAAATTCAAAGCGATCTACTGAACTACTTACATTAGTAACTTTATATTCACCATTAATATAAAATTCTCCTGTAACACTATTATTATCTTTATGAAGTGAGTGTTCTAAGGAAATACTTGTTACTTCAGCTATATTATCTTTAAAAAATAATTCTTTTTTAAATGGTACAATTTTTTTCAATTTTATCATCTCCTAAAAAAATATATTAAAAAAAAGTAGTTTTTATACTACTTTCTTTTTTTAAATATTTTTTTTATACTTTTTAAAATACTAGGATTTTCTAGTTCTTTAATATAATCTAATTTATCTTTAATACTTTCTACTTTATCGTTTTTAAATCCATTTAGACAGTATTTAAATGTTTCATCTTTCATTAATACTGGTAATACAGTGTTTGTAAAATTTTCATCTTCTAAACTAGCATTTTGTAATAATGTTAAATAATCATAATCTTTAACGATTGAATTATATAATGATGTTAAATCTTGCTCTAAAAAATCTTCATATTCAAAGCGAATACTAATTTGATCATATTCGATGTTTTTTCTTTTAATATATTCTGAAAAATAATATAAAAGAATATTTTTATCTGTAGCACGATTATTAAGACTAATTATATCATTTAAATCATCCCAGTTTGCTTTATTAGTTTCTCTTAATTTTTCAATAAGCATATATATGTTATTTTGCATTCTTTTATTAAGATATTGATTGTTTGACATCATTTCAACATATATTTTTAAATCATTAATAAAATTTTCATCAAATGTCATATTTTCTAATTTAGTTTTTATTGATGTACCAAAAACTAAATTTGCTATTAATTTTTCATTAGTGTAATTCATTATTTATTCTCCTTTTTTTTAAATATATAATTATATATTTCTATATAATTTTTAACAGGAATAAATTTTACATTTTGTTTGATTTCATCTGGTATATTTTCTAAGTCTTTGCTATTTTCATCTGGAATGAAAATAGTATCTATGCCATGTTTTACAGCCCCTATTGTTTTTTCTCTTAAACTGCCTATTGGTAAAACGTTTCCTCGTAGTGATATTTCCCCTGTCATTGCATAATTTCTTGGTATCTTATTGTTTGTAAATATGCTTATTAATGCTGTTGTAATTGTAATTCCAGCTGATGGTCCTTCTTTTCTTGATTCACCTTGTGGAATATGAATATGAATATCTGAATTACATAGTAATTCATAATCAATATTAAATTTTTTAGCATTAACTTTTAAATAACTTATTGCTATTTTAGCACTTTCTTTTAATACATCGCCAAGATTACCTGTTAAAATTATTTGGCCATTTCCTTTAAAATAACTAATTTCAACTGGTAATACTTCACCACCAAAATTAGTATATGTTAAAGCGTTTACTACTCCAAGTTGGTTTATATTATTATGGTTATAAAAGTATTTTGGTCTTCCTAAATATTTTTCAATATTATTTTTGTTTATTACTAAACCATTAACTTTTATATTTGTTGTAACAATTGATGTTACAATTTTTCTTATTATTTTTGATATTTGTCTTCTAAGTTCTCTTACTCCAGCTTCTTTTGTATAATGATTAATTATATAAATAATTATTTCATCATCAAATTTTATATTATCACTTAATAAACCATGTTCTTTAATTATTGATGGTATTAAATGTTTTTTAGCAATATCTAGTTTTTCTAATTCAGTATATCCTTTTAATTCAATAATTTCTAATCTATCTCTTAAAGGACCTGGAATATTTTCTAGATCATTAGCTGTTGCTATAAACATAACATTTGATAAATCATATTCTTCTTCTAAAAAATTATCTTGAAAAGTTTGTTCTGGATCTAATACTTCTAATAATGCTGCTGCTGGATCTCCCTTTTGGTCTTTTGTCATTTTATCAATTTCATCAATTAGGAAAACAGGATTAATACTTCCAGCCTTTCTCATTGATTGAATTATTTTACCAGGATTAGCTCCTAAATATGTTCTTCTATTTCCTCTAATTTCAGATTCATCATAAAGACCACCAACAGACATTTTAACAAAGTTTCTATTTATAGCATTAGCTATAGCTTTAGTTAAAGATGTTTTTCCTACACCTGGAGGTCCTACTAAACATAAAATAGGTCCATTTAAATTATTAGTCATTTTAGATACAGCAATATATTCAATAATTCTTAGTTTTACTTCTTCTAAACCATAATGTGATTCATCTAATAATTTTCTTATTGTTCTTAAATTATCATTATCTTTAGTTGAATAATTCCATGGCAAATTTAAAAGCCATTCAATATATGATTTTGTTACATTTATTTCTGGTGCTGCTGGATTTAGTAACTCGAAACGATTTATTTCATGTTCTAATCTTTTTCTTATTGCATTAGGTAATGAAAGTGTTTTACAATTTTCTCTCATATTTGTAATTTCATCTTCTTTTAATGATGATTCACCTAATTCGTCTTTTATAATTTTAAGTTTTTCTCTTAAAATCATTTCTCTTTGGCTTGATTCTAGTTCATGTCTAATACGTTTATCTAATGCTTTTTCCATATTAAACATTTCTAATTCTTTATAAATATCTTCTAAAATCATTTCTGTTCTTTTAATTGGTGAAAATTGATTAAGATATTGTCTAGTTCTATCAAAATCGATTGGCAATTGTGGTGCAATAATATCAGTAATTTTTGATAAATCTTTTACTGATTCTATTACACTTAATATGCTGTTACTAACATAAGATACTTTTATAATGTAATTTTCAAGTTCTTTATGTAATTTTCTTATTAATACCTCTGATTCATTACTAGATACTTCTTGTACATGAACTGGCGTTATAAATGATTCTATGATGTCATTTTCTTTTGATGTACTTACATATTCAATTACACTTGCTCTTACTTCACCACTTACAACAATTCTTGTTTTTCCATTTGGAAGATCAATTTTATTTCTAATAGTACCAATAACACCAGTTTTTGGTAATTGATTAATATTAGGATTTTCTTCTAATGGATTTATTTGACTAACAACAAGAATTTTATTATCATGGAACATTTCAACAATATCCATTAAATTACTTGTTGCTTTTGTGTCTACCTCAAATCTTATATCATTATGAGGCAGAAGTATTATACCTTTTAGTACAATTACTGGTAAGTTTGTTTTCATAACCTGCACCTCTTTTAATAAACGAGAAATTGATTTCTAGTATATTATAAAACCCCTTAAATATCAAGAATAATGCCTAAAAAAAATACAAATGCTTTTGTTATAAAGCACCTGTATTATACCACTAAATATTTTTTTGTCTAATTAAGAAAATTTAGTGTCATTTATTTATCTTTATCATTTGAATTTTAGGATAATATTAAACCTCGCAATATCTTGATTGTTTATAAATTTTACAATAAAAAATCACTATAAAGTGATTTTTAATTAATTTTAGCTATAAATTGTTTTTTCTTACCTCTTCTTATTACTAGTATTTTACCTTCAATGGCAATATCTTTAGTAATAACTTCGTTTTCATCTTGATGTTTAACATCGTTGATAACGATAGAACCAGCATTTAAAAATTCACGAGCTTCACGTCTACTTTGAGCTACACCATTATTAACAAGTAAATCAAGTAAAGTAATACCTTCTTCTACTTCGAATGTAGGAACACCTTTAAATGCTACTTCAATATCTTTAACAGACAATTCACTTACAGCACCACCAAATAATCCTTGCGATATTTTAATAGCTTTTAAAGCTTCTTCTTCTGAGTGAATATCTTTTACAACTTCGAATGCTAAAGTTTTTTGAGCTAGTCTTAAGTGTTCACTTTCTTTATGTTTACTCATTATATCTTCAATTTCTTCTTTAGATAAGAAAGTAAATATTTTAAGGTAACTTTCAACTAATTCATCGCTTGAATTAAATAAGTATTGGTATAATTCATATGCTGATGTTTTAGTTATATCAAGCCATAAAGCATTACCCTCAGATTTACCAAATTTATTTCCATTAGCATCTAAAACTAAAGGCATTGTAAATCCATATGCTTCTTTTCCTGTTTTCTTTCTGATTAAATCTATACCTGTTGTAATATTACCCCATTGGTCACTTCCTGCAGCTTGTAAGATACAGTTTTTGTTTTCAAATAAGTGTAAGAAGTCATTTCCTTGGATTAAAGTATAACTAAATTCAGCATAAGTTATACCTGTATCTAGTCTTCTTGCGATAATATCTTTATTAAGCATATAATTAACATTTATATATTTACCAATATCTCTTAAGAAAGAAATATAATCCATATTTTTTGTCCAGTCGTAGTTATCAACTACTTCAACATTTTCATTTCCAAATAATTTTTGAACTTGTGCTTTTAATTTTTGTAAATTTTGATTTAATGTTTCGTATGAAATAATTTCTCTTTCTGCTGTAGGACGTGGATCACCAATTAAACCTGTAGCTCCACCTACTAATAAAATAGCTTTGTGGCCATGTTTAGCAAGTCTTTTAGCTGTAACTAATGATGAGTAATGTCCGATATGTAAACTATCTGCAGTTGGGTCTGTTCCCCAGTAAAATGAGATAGATTCATTATTTAGTTTTTTCTTTAATTCTTCTTCTCCTGCTACGTCTTTAATAACTCCTCTGTATTCTAATTCTTCCCATAATGTCATATTAATTACCTTCTTTCATAATTTTAACGCCATGTGATGTACCAATTTTAGTAGCCCCATTATTTATCATATCTTCCATTTTAGATAGACTATCTATTCCACCACTAGCTTTAATTTCAATATAATCTTCTTTATTATCATTTATTAATTTTACTGCTTCTTTAGTAGCTTTTCCATTAAATCCTGTACTAGTTTTAACATAATTAACAAATGTATCATTACAAATTTTTGTCATTTTAATAATTTCTTCATCAGTAAGTAAACTTGTTTCAATAATAACTTTTAGTGTTTTACCACCGATTGCATCTCTTATTTCTTCAATTTCATTTTTAACATAATCATAATCTTTATTTTTAAGTGCTGCAATATTAATTACCATGTCAATTTCATCAGCACCTTTTGAAGTAGCATCAATAGCTTCATATTGTTTTACTTGCATTGTATTCATACCAAGTGGAAACCCAACAACAGTACAAACATTAATGTTTGTATTTTTTAAATATTCTTTAACTACTCCAACATAAAATGGATGAACACAAACCGTTTTAAAATGATATTTAATAGCTTCTTTACATAGTTTTTCAATATCTTCAAATGTTGCAGTATTATTTAAATTAGTGTGTTCAATATAATTATTTAATTCCATAAAAACCCTCCTATAATAAATCTTTTAATTTTTTAAATTCTCTAATTAAAGGATATTCATTGTTATCTTCATATTTATTAAAATAATCTATTTGGATAACTTTTAATCCTGCATCTATACCACCTTTTATATCACGCATAGCATGGTCACCTACCATTGTTGCTTCACTAGGGTCTATTCCCTCACATGCTAGCATAAAAATCTCTTTATGTGGTTTAATTAAGGCGTCATCGCCTCCTATTATTTTGCTAAAATAATCAAGTATTTTAGCTTTTTTTAATCTTCCAATTTGTGGTTCTTTAAAATAATTTGTTAAAACATATAATTCATATTTATCTTTTAAATATTCAAGTGTTTCAATAACTTCTTCATCAATTTCAGAAATTTCACCTTGGTTTACCATTAATCGATCAATAAAATCAATTGTTAAATTTAAATTACACATTTTATTAATATCATTAAGCATTAACTGTCTATCCATAATATCATGTAATTCTTCTTGCATATCAATTACTTTATTTACTTCTTCTACAGTAGCTTCAACATTAAACTCTTTCATTGTTTTTTCAAGTGCACTAACATATTCATTTTTCCATTTAATTAAAGTATTATCTACATCAAATATTATTCTTTTCATACTATCTCCTTTTTAAAATAAAAAGGCCCCTAAATTGTAAGGGCGCATTATGCGCGGTACCACCTTACTTATAGGAACCTATATCTCTTCATTTATAACCGAATTATCGGATTTGATTTAAAAATATGTAATTATATTATTTAATTTGTTTAGTTTTCATCAGCCACTAAATTTCTAGTTTCAAATTAAATATTTATTGTATTTTATCATTATCAAATATTTCCTCGTTAAATTGAGAATATCATAAAATAAAATTCATGTCAATTATTTATATCTTTTTAAATAAAATCTACAATTACCATTCTTATATAAATAACATAATGTATCATTTTTAGCATCGTATTCATATTCATATGTTTTATAATTTGTAGTAATAATAAATTTTCCGTCTTTTATTTTGTTTTTACCTTTTAATGTATGTCTTCCTTCACTATCGATTACATCAATTGTAGATTCTTTATCTCCTATTTCAAGTGCCATTGTACTTGTTTGCCAATTTCCATTTATTTTATAAATTGTTGTTTCAATATTTAATGTTATAGCAACCATAACAAGTGAAACAGGAACTACAATTTTAAATACTATATTATTTAAATAATTATCTGCAATTTTAGGGACTATTGTTATAGCTGATAATATAATAAATAATTTTCCAAATAAAGTTCTCATACCAATAATACCGATTAAACCAAGTATTATTGCAAATACTAATCTAGTTTTTACAAATCCAGGTTGATCTGATTCATTAATTAATTCAATAAATTCTTCTTCTGTAATAACTTTTATATCTTGACCTTTTTTAATTAGATCTTTAACTATTTGTTTTTTCTTTTTAATTGGATTTTTACCGTTTACTACAATTGTCGTTTTACTATTTATATTAGCTTGAAAGCTTCCCCCTAAATCAATAATAATTTCTTTAGCTTCTTTTTTAGTTATTGATTGTAATTTACCATTAATAGCAACAAATTGATTTTTCATTCTTTCATTCCTTCCCCATTTAAAGCGTTATATATTATAAAGATTTTTTTATAACTATACAAGTTTTTTTCATGAAATTGTTAAAATTCTTGTTGCTAAACTTTTATAATATAATTATATCATATAAAAAATAAAAAAGAGCATATTATTTTTTTGCCCTTTTAATATTATTTAATAAGAAACCTAATCCTATTAATAAGGCTCCCATACTAACAAATGAACCAATATATGGCATATAAGTTAATATTTTTAATATTAATAAACCTATAAGTAAATTAAGGTAATTATTATTATGATTTTTCATAACAAGGTTACCAACAATATAACCTGAAAAAATAAATGAAATATATATAAAGATTATATAAAGTGCTAATAATATAAATGCTAAACTTCTTGTATAAGGTATTACAATTAAAAATATACAAGCTATAGGAACAACAAATAAACCTATGAAACCTTTTGCAATATGATCACTATAATTTTTTTCTTTATCTAATTTTTTAAATAAATTAGGCATAAAAATCATTAGTAATAATCCTACTACTACATATTGTAAAGTAGAATTTAAAATATTAATAATATAATCTGATATAGAAACTTTATTTGTTTTAATAGCATATGTTTCTGCTTTAATATTTTTAATATTTTCTTCACCTTTAATTATAGCATTTTTATTATATTTAATTTTACCTTCTATTTTAACGTTTTTACCAAATTCTATTTCTGTTGCTCTTAAATATAAGTTACCTTTTATGTTAGCATTTTCTATTTTTATTGTTGTAGCATAACCAAAAAAATTGCGTCCTATATTACCATCTATATAAATATTATCAGATAAAAGATAAGCATCTCTTTTTACTTCACCACTTATTGTAATTTGTTTACCTGACATAATAAAGGCATCATTATTAACTTTACCATCTAAAGTTAAATCTTCTGCCATATGAATAGCATAATCTAACTTTCCATCAAGGTTTATTTCAGTTCCTGCCATAAATGAAATACCATTTATTTCTGCTTCACTGTTAATTTTATCACCACTAAAAAATGTTGTGGCATTATATTTTCCATCTATGTTTAATTTTTCTTCATATTTGAAATTTTCTTTAGCACATACTATTGATGGCAATAAAAGTAGTGCTAATAATAATATTCTAATCTTTCTCATTTTATCACCATTATTATTATATCACTTTTTATTGACAATCAATTTACTAATTTTTAATTTTAGTTATTTATATTTTTTTAAAAATATAATATAATTTAATTGTAATGATGTGAAATTATTACGTATTATTATTTTTGTTAAAATAATATTCCTCAAAAAAAACTCTCAATTTGAGAGTTTTTTTGTTTTAAAATTCTATTCTTTGTTTTGTTGCTTTATTATAATTTGCATCAATATAAGCTTTGATTTTTCTATTTACTTCTTCTGTTTTTATATTTATTTCTCTTGGTGTCATAACTGATTTATTATTAAGTGTTACTTCTAATAATACATCGTTTAAATAGTTAATAAATAAATCTTCCCATTCTTCAGTTACATATGGACTTAATCTTAATATAACATTTTTGTATAAATAAACATTATTTTTATTATTCATTAAAAATGTATAATCATTAGTAAGTGAATCATAATACATATTAGCATATTTTAGTGATGATCTTCTAATTCTAGCATATGGTTCACTATTATATACTTCTACAACTCCTAAATATCCATCAAAACTTTTTATATCATCATTATATAAAATAACTTTAGTTTCAATACCTGGAGTTAGTTCTTTTTTTAAATCTTTTGATAATATTTCTTCAAAACCAGAAATATTTAAATCTTCATATTTATATAATTCTTCAGCAATATATAATGCTGAAGCTTTTTTTCTATAAAATAAATATGTGCTTGTAATACCTATAACGACTGTTATTACTAATAATAAGGCATATTTAAAACTTGTCCATCCATAATCTATTACTGGTTTCTTTTTCATACTATCACCATAAATATTATATCATATTTTTCTTGTTTTTAATACACATATGTTATATAATAATTTGTTATGGGGTGATTTTATATGTATGATATACCATCAGATATTATAAATAAAATTAAAGCTGTTGTTAATAACAATGATTACTATAAAGGATATTATTATTATGCTGGTTATATAAAATTTATTGAAAAGAAAGTTTCACGTACTAATGGTTTTTCTATTTTCCGTTTTAATGTTGAATCAGAAAGAAATACTAATCTTTATGATGTTTTAATTAAGATGAGTATTATGGGAGATGTTATTGACCATTCATGTACATGTGCTCAGCATGATGTTAATAACAATTGTAAACATGTTGCAGCATGTTTAATAAAATATTATGAAAATTTATTTGTTGATAAAAGCGGAAATAAAGTTATAAATATGACCAAGAAAATATTTGAAGAATTTAGTTTTGTAAATAATGTTAAAAAAGAATTAAATTTAGAAGTATTTTTATATAACAAAGAAGCAACATTAAAAATTGGTTTTGATAAATTATATTCTTTAAATAATAAATTCCAAAGTTTTATAACAAGTTATAAATATCATCAAATGAAAATAGATTTTGGTAAACATTTTGTATATGATCCTAATAATTCTTATTTTAATATTGCTAATAGTAATATACTTAGTTTTTTTATAAATAATTATCATGATAACAATAATTTCACACTTACAGATTCTAGTTTAAAACACTTACTAGATTTACTTAAAAATAAACCATTTTATTATTATGATTTTAAAATAACAGATATATATAATGGTCTTCCAATTGAATTTAATTTAACTATTGAAGATAATAATTACGAATTATTAATCGATAATAATTTTAAAGCTGTTACTAGTGACCTTGAATATATATTTTATAAAAATAAAATGTATCATTTAAATATGAGAGAGGCTAATTTTTTAAATTCATTAGTTAAAAATCATATGGATAAATTAATTTTTACTAAAGATAGTTTAAATTTATTTTCTAAATCTATTCTCCCTATTATTAAAAATAATCTTATTATAGATGATAATATTGATATAGAATTAATTAAAACCCCTTTAGTTAAACTTTATTTTGATATTAATTTAAATAAAATTATTTGTAATCCTAAATTTACATATAATAATATAACGGTTGATTATTTTGAAACATCTACACTTCTTCGAGATATTGAGTTTGAAGAAAGTATTGTAGCTTTTTTGAAAAAATATAATTTTAAAAATGATGGTGAAAAAATATATATTGATGAAATTGAAGATATGGGAGATTTTTTAGAAATTTATTTATCTGAAATATCAAATATATATGAAGTTTATACTTCAACTAAATTAAAAGAAACAAATATTTTAAAAAATCCTAATATTACTTCTACATTTAAAATAGGAAAAGATAATATTTTAAATTATTTCTTTGATTTAGGTCCTATATCAGAGTCGGAACTTAAAAATATTTATACATCTATTAGTGAAAAGAAAAAATATTATAGACTTAAAAATGGTGATTTATTAAATTTAAATGATAATTCTAATTTAATGGAATTAAAAAAATTAAGAGATGATCTCGATATTAAAGATTTTATGGGAACATTACCTAAATATAAAGCTATTTACTTAGATAGCCTTAATTATTCAATTATAAATAAAGATAATAAATTTAATGAATTAATAGAAAGATTTAATAAGTATAAAGATATTGATATTTCAGTTAATGATGATATCTTAAGAGATTATCAAGTTACAGGTGTTAAATGGCTTTACAATATTGATAAATCTGGATTTGGTGGTATATTAGCAGATGAAATGGGTCTTGGTAAATCTATTCAAACTTTATATTATATTAAACAATTATTAAAAGATAATAAAGAAAATAAATTTTTAATTGTTGTTCCAACATCACTTGTTTATAACTGGGAAAATGAAATTTTAAAATTTGATTCTAGTCTTTCTTATGAAATAATTAATGGAACGAAAAAAAATCGTATTAATTTAATTAATAATAATAAAAAAAGTATTTTAATAACAACTTATGGATTATTAAGAGAAGATATTGATGAGTATGAAAATTATTATTTTAAAACTGTTATAATTGATGAGGCTCAAAATATTAAAAATCCTACTGCTAATACAACAAGGGCTCTTAAAAGATTAAAAAGTGATACTAAAATAGCACTTACTGGTACTCCTATTGAAAATTCTATTATTGAGCTTTGGTCTATTTTTGATTTTATTATGCCAGGATTTTTATCTAATTTAACAAAATTTAAAAGTAAATATCAAATTAAAGATTTTGATGAAACATCTTTAATGATGCTTGAAAATTTAAATAAAATAATAACACCTTTCATTTTACGAAGAAAAAAGAAAGATGTTATTAAAGATTTACCTGAAAAACTAATTAATAATATTTATATTGACTTAAATAAACATCAAAAAGAAATTTATGTTAATGAACTTGCTAAAGTAAATAAAGAAATTGACCAGTCATTAAAATCTAATGGATTTGAAAAATCAAAATTTATGATTTTAAAATTATTAACTAGATTAAGACAAATTGCTATTGATCCTAGTATTATATTTGATAATTATGATTATGGTAGTAGTAAAATTGATACTTTAATTGATGTAATTGAAGAGTCAATTAGTAATAATCATAAAATTTTAATTTTTACTAGTTTTAAATCAGCTTTAAATATTGTTAAAAATCGTTTGGAAGAAAATAATATTTCTTCTTATGTTATTGATGGTTCTGTTAATAGTAAAGATAGAATGGATCTTGTTAATAAATTTAATGTTGATGATACTAATGTCTTTCTTATTATGCTTAAAAGTGGTGGTACAGGGCTTAATTTAACTAGTGCTTCTGTTGTTATTCATCTTGATCTTTGGTGGAATCCTCAGGCTGAAAATCAAGCTACAGACCGTGTTCATCGTATTGGTCAAGAAAAAGTTGTTGAAGTTGTTAAATTAATAACAAAAGGAACTATTGAAGAAAAAATATTAGAATTACAAGATAAAAAGAAATTATTAAATGATAAATTAATTGATTCTAAAGAACTAGATTCTAATATTATTTCAACATTAACAGAAAAAGAAATTAGATATTTATTACAATACGAAAACAAAGAGAATTAAATAATTCCCTTTGTTTTTTTTATATATTTTTAACTAAACCAAATTTATATCCTTCATCTTTAGCATATTCTATAAATTCTTCAAAAGCTTCATAATTACATTTAGCTTTAGGATGTATTAAATAAATAGCACCATTATGTAATTGTGTTTTCATATTATTTAAAGCAAATGTATAACTACATGTATCGTCCCAGTCTTTATATGCTACTGACCAAAAATATGTTTTGTATCCTAATGTTTTCATTATTTGTAATGTTCTATCACTATATTCTCCCATAGGATATCTAAATAATTTTTCTGGAGCTTTTCCAGTTGCTTCTCTAATTGTCATTTCTGTTTCTTTTATCTCATTATAAAATGCGTCAAAATTATGTTTTGTTGCTAATGATGGCATACTTAAATGTTTTACAGTATGATTTCCTATTGAATGTCCATTATTGCTCATTTTTTTAACTAATTCTTTATTATTAGCAACAAAGTTTTTGCATAAGAAGAATGTTGCTTTAATATTGTTTTTATCTAATATTTCTAATATATCTTCTAAATATGTTTCAGTGCCACCTTCATCAAATGTTAAATATATTTTCTTTTCATCTTTACCTAAAAAATATGCATTTTTATTTTTAAAGTATGTTATTTCTTTTTCTCTAGGTCTTTCACCATCTTTTTTATTACCAGTGTACCAACCTTCTAATTCATTTGATTCTTTATCATAAGCATCTTTATATAAATTATCAATAATGTTTACTGTTCTTATAATTTTTGTTTTATTTCCACTTTTATCTTTAATATTATAACTAATTTTGTAACTTCCAACTTTAGATATATCAACACCATCAATAATTTCTACTTTTTCAGTTATATCACCATCAATTTCATCAATAGCTTTATAACCTGGTTCGATGTATGGATTTCCTAAATTTAATTCGATTACGTTATCACCTTCTAACGTAATAACTGGAGCAACATCATCAATAACATTTACCGTTCTAATTTTTTTAGATAAAAAATTAGAATATATAATTTCATATTTACCTATTTTATTTTTATAGTTATTTTTAACTTTAGCTTTTATAATACTCTTATAACCTGGATCATCAAATTTTTCTGTATAAGATATATTAATACTAGATTCACCTACTAATCTAATATTAAATAAAATAAATAATATACTAGAAATTAATGAAACTGTTATTACTATAATAATTAATTTTTTCTTCATATTACCACCTATTATAATTTTATCACATTTTTGACTTTATGAAACTATTACTACTAGATAATAAATCAATATTATCATCAAAATATAATTTTTCTTTTGAATCACTTACTAATTCAAATAAAAATTCTTTAAATATTGGATCTACATCAAGTAATAAAATATAATTATAAAGATAATTAAAACTAGTATTGTAATATAACATAAATAAGTTATCAAAGCTTCCACCTGATAATAAATGTAATAAATGTATACCTAATGAAAATTTATCTAAATTAGGATCAATATTAGTAGATATTTTATCTTTATAATATTTACAATAAAATGGTGGTTCAAAATCATGGTTTAATGAACCTATTTTATAAGTATCTGTATCTATAATTTTTATTTCATCACCATAAACTAAAAAGTTCCATAAGTTTGTATCTACTAATGTCATATTTAATTTATGAGCTTTTTTTATTAATTCTTCTAATTTTTTAATTTTTTCAATTTTTTGATCTAAAGTATATTCACTTGAACGTAGATAATCAAACATATCAATATCTGATGGTTGATAATTCATAGTAAAGCCTCTAAACATATCATCTTTATTATAAACTAAACCTTTTGGTAGAACATAATTATCTAAATTCATTTTATTAAGTTCCGTTAGTTTAGCAAGTTTATTTTCATAGTTTTCACGTTTTAAATGTGTTGTATGATAATATTTTAATGCACTATCATTGTATAAATAAACTCTTCCTTCAGAACCTTCTCCAAGCATTTTTAATCTTTTTATTTCTAGATCATCAAGTACTAATTTTTCCATAGTTTCTCCCCTAACGAGGCATATTATAACATATAAAAAAATAGTAGACAATATCTACTATAAATTTAAAAATACTATAACTAAGATAATGACAATAGCTAAAATAAATATAAATAAATTATCATTTTTTTCAATTTCTTCTTCTTCGAATTCTTTTATTATTTCATTATCTTCAATTTCTTCTTCTTCGATTAATTTTTTATAAAAATCTTCAGCTTTACATTCTTCGTTAATTTTATCATATAATGATTGAGCTGCTTTTAATTTTTCTTGTTTTTCTAATTCTTTTTTATTTACTTTAGGTTTTTTTCTAACAACTTTTTTTTTAACTTCTTTTCTAGGTTTTTTTTCTAAGACTTTTTTTTCTTTTTTCTTTTTTTCTTCTTTTTTCATCTTATCACCACTTTATTATATTATAACAAAAATAATGATGTTCTAACTATAGTTTTTAATAATA
>CAJGDV010000011.1 GCA_904502155.1 uncultured Bacilli bacterium | reverse complement strand
GAAGTAATTAATATTAATGGTGTTAAATCTTGGGATGACAATAATAACCAAGATGGAATTAGACCAAATAGTATAATGGTAAGATTATATGCTGATGGAAAAGAAGTAGCAAATAAAAAAGTAACAGCAAATGATAACTGGGAATATAGTTTTACAAATTTAGATAAAAATAAAGATGGAAATAAAATTATTTATACAGTATCTGAAGATGCTGTAGATGGTTATACTACTACTATTAATGGATTTAATATTACTAACTCATATGAACCAGAAGTAATTAATATTAATGGTGTTAAATCTTGGGATGACAATAATAACCAAGATGGAATTAGACCAAATAGTATAATGGTAAGATTATATGCTGATGGATCTTTAGTTGATTCTAAAGAAGTTACTAAAGAAGATAATTGGAAATATAGTTTTACAAATTTAGATAAAAATAAAGATGGAAATAAAATTATTTATACAATATCTGAAGATGCTATAGATGGTTACACTACTACTATTAATGGATTTAATATTGTTAATACTCATACACCAGAAACAACAAAAGTTATGGGTAAAAAAATCTGGAATGATAACAACAATCAAGATGGAATTAGACCAGATAGTATTGTAGTTAGATTATATGCTGATGGTGAATATGTTGCTAAAGCTGATATTACTAGTGGTGTTAATAATGATTGGACATATGCATTTATTGATTTACCAAAATATAATAATGGTAAAGAAATTAAATACACAGTATCTGAAGACGCTGTAGATGGCTATAATACGTCTTATAGTGAAGAAAATGAGTATGTTATTATTAATACTCACTTAATAGAAAAAACAAGCTTAAATGGTGTTAAAACTTGGGATGATAATAATAACCAAGATGGAATTAGACCTGATAGTATAATGGTAAGATTATATGCTGATGGAATTGAAATTGCAAACAAAAAAGTAACAGCAAATGATAACTGGGAATATAATTTTACAGACTTAGATAAATATAAAGATGGACAATTAGTAAGTTATACAATTACTGAAGACCTTGTTAAAGGATATTCAACTGTTATTGATAATAATAACATTACTAATACTCATGAAGTAGAAAAAATAAATGTAAGTGGTACTAAAACTTGGGATGATAATAATAACCAAGATGGAATTAGACCAGACTTTATTACAGTTAATTTATATGGTAATAATGAGTTATTAGATAGTATTGTTGTTAATGAAGAATCTAATTGGACTTATGAATTTACAAATTTAGATAAATATAAAGATGGATATGAAATTGTTTACGATGTTACTGAAGAAATTGTTGATGGATACGAAACAACAATTGAAGATTTTAATATAACTAATACTCATATTCCTGAAAAAATAACATTCAAAGCAACAAAAGTTTGGGATGATAATAATAACCAAGATGGTATTAGACAAAACCAAATCGTTGTTAAATTATATAAAAATGGTGAATTATTTAAAGAAGTTACAATAAATGAAGAAAATAACTGGACTTATTCATTTGTAGATCTAGATAGATATGAAAATGGAATTGAAATAGTTTATACAGTTGTTGAAGATGTTGTTTTAGGATACGATACTGTAATAGATTATACAGAAATTGATGCTAATAATATTATTTCAGCAACAATAACTAATACTCATATTCCTGAAAAAACAGAATTAAATGTTAGAAAAATATGGCTTGATAGAGATAATATAATGGGCTTAAGACCTGATAATATTGAAGTTGATTTATATGCTGATGGTAATTTCGTAAAAACTGTTGTTATTTCAAAAGATAATAATTGGAATTATTTATTTGATAATTTAGACAAATATCAAAATGGAAATTTAATTAATTATACATTTATGGAAAAACCAGTTTATGGCTATACTACTACATATGAAAGATCATATATTATTAATACTTTAGATAATTATATTTATCCTGAAAATCCTGAAATTTTACCACCACAAACAGGTGTTAAAACTAAGAAAAATACATTTGAATATATAGCACTAGCTATTATAGGATTATTTATATTTAAACAAAAAAATGCTTAAGAAATTAAGCATTTTTTATTTTTTTTATTGGCCATATAGAAAAAGTTATTTTACCACTTATATCCTTTTCATCAATTAATCCTATTGTTCTAGAATCAATAGAATTATTTCTGTTATCTCCTAAAACTAAATATTTTCCTTTAGGTATTTCTTTAAGTTCTAAAGAAATAGCTTCTAAGAAGAAATCATTAGTAAATTTAGCAAAATTATCTTTAACAATTTTACCATCTATATATAATTTACCATTTTTATATTCTACATATTCTCCTGGAAGTCCTATAATTCTTTTAATTAGTTTTTCATTATTTTCTCTTGTTAATACAACAATATCAAAACGTTTTAATTTTTTATCATACTTATTTAATAATAATAGTTGTTTATCTTTTAAGGTTGGTTTCATACTATCACCGTTTACTAAAACAGGTGTAAAAAAGAATGTTCTAATAACTATTACAACTATGATTATAATGATGTATGGTAATAATTCTTTTAAACCATTTAAAAAATTTTCCATTTATATCACCTTATTTAATTATACTCTAAATTATAAAAAAAAAATAGTCTTTTAAGACTATCTTCTTTCTTTAATTTTTGGTTGTTTAACCATAGTTCTAAGGTAATTTAATTTAGCTCTTCTAACTTTACCTTTTCTTACAACTTCAATTTTTTCAATAATTGGTGAATTTACTGGGAAAGTTCTTTCTACCCCTACACCTTGAGAAATTTTTCTAACAACAAAGTTTTTAGCAATACCACTATTTTTAATAGCGATTACGATTCCTTCGAAAGCTTGAATTCTTTCTCTTTTTCCTTCAACGATTTTAACGTCTACTCTTACTGTATCCCCAACACGGAATTCAGGAACATCAGTTTTGATTTGTTTAGCTGTAATTTTGTCAACTAAATTCATAAATACACTCTCCTTCTTGTTTTTAATTGTAATCATAAATATATATAATTCATCGGATTACGTGTATGATTTTATCATAAAATACTATAATAATCAAGGGTAAACCGAAAAAATTATTACTAAAATTAAAGAAAAGAAAATCCCTTATCTCTTGCGGTGATTTTCTTCTACTTTTTTTGCTTCAGGTTCTTTATAATAATATATTTTTTGTTTTAATTCATGTTCTAAAAGTTCTATTTTTTTAAAGAGTAATGTTAGATATTTTTGATCTAAATATTTTTGATATTTAAACTTAATCATATCTTTATATCTTGATATATCATTAAGAGCAGCTCTTAAGTCTGTAATATCAGAATCATCAGAATCACTTACTAAGCTAACAATAAATCTTAAATAAACTTCTAGTCTTCTTTTAATTTTTCTTTTTAATATTTTTTCAACAAAGGAAAAATTGATGACAGTCATTTTGGTAACTGTTATACCATCATGATAAATTTTATTTGAAGGTTTAAATAAGAAACCATTTAATTTCTTATGATCTAAATATGCTATTTTAATGTATCTATTCTCTGTTGTTATTCTATAGCGAGTATTCATATTATCATCCTTCCTTTTTAATCAAATCTGGTCTTCTTTCTTTTGTTCTTTTTATTTGCTCATTATAACGCCATTTTCGAATATTTTCATGATGTCCTGATAAAAGTACTTCAGGAACCTTCATCCCTCTAAAATCGGCTGGATGCGTGTAAACAGGATAATCTAAAAGTCCTTCTTGGAAAGAATCTTTAACATGTGAATCTTCTTTTATTACACCATCTAAAAGTCTAATAATACTATCACTAATTACCATACTAGGAAGTTCTCCCCCAGTAAGCACATAATCACCAATAGAAAGTTCTAAATCAGCAAGAGATCTAATTCTTTCATCAAATCCTTCATAATGTCCACACACCATAATTATATGTTTTTTTAAAGTTAATTCTGTTGCAATTTTTTGATTAAACTGAACCCCTTGAGGAGTTAAAAGGATTATAAAAGAATCATCAGTTTTAATAGCATCAATACAATCAAAAATTGGTTGAGGCATTAAAACCATACCTTCCCCTCCGCCATAAGGGTAATCATCTACCCTCTTATGAGGATTGTCAGCATAATCTCTAAAATTATGAATATTTATTTCAACAGAGCCCTTTTCTATAGCTCTTTTAATGATTGATTCAGATATAAACCCATCAAACATATTAGGGAAAAGAGTTAAAATATCAATCTTCATCAATTAACCCATCAATAACTTCTATAATAACTTCTTTTTTATCTAAATCAACATTTTTAACAAATTCATCTATAAATGGAACAAGATGTTTCTTTTTAGAAGTTTTTATTACTAAAATAGGATGTGCACTACTTTTCATAATACTCTCAACTTCTCCTATTTTATTATTATCAACTAAAACATCAAGCCCAACAACATCTTCATAAAGGATACCATCAAAATTATATTCATCTCTATTTATATAAACATGATCACCTTTATACATTAAAACATCATTTATATTATTGATGCCTTCAAATGTTACCATATCAAAATTTTTATGAACACGATAAGAATTTAATTTTAATTTATCTTTATCATATCCTACATATACATAATTACCTTTTTTAAATACATCTTTTTTATATTTAAAATCAGATAAAATTCTTACTTCACCTTTAATTCCGTGCGTATTAACTATATCACCAATATATATTAAATTCATAACAACCTCCTTAAGATAATTCATACATAATAATTGAAGCTGCTACAGCCACATTTAAACTCTCACATTCACTACTCATGTTAATGTAAATAAAATCATTACATAATTGTTGAACTTCGGGACTTACACCCTTACCTTCATTCCCCATAACAACACATAATTTATCTTTGTTTACAATATCTTTTACATTTTTTCCATTTACAACACTAGTGCCATATATTTTATAATCATTTAAATCTTTTAAATATTCTTTTAAATCTCCCTCGATAATATTAGTTCTCATATTCATCCCTTGACTAGCTCTAATAACTTTTGAATTATAAGGATCAACTGTATCATTACTAATTAAAATAGTATCAAAATTAAAAGCAACACTACTTCTAATAATTGTTCCTAAATTACCAGGATCTTGAACACCATCTAAAACAATAACTTTATTACCTAATTTATTACTATTTTTCTTTTCACAAATAGCCATTACTTTTTTAGGAGTATCAAGTTCACTTATATATTTCATAACTTTTTCATTTACAACTATTGTATTAGGATAGTTTTTATAATCTACACCATCTAAAACGATAAGAGTTTTTAAAACGCCAGCTTTATAAGCTTCTATAATTAAGTGATCGCCTTCAATTAAAAATAAATTTTCTTGATCACGATATTTCTTTTTATTTAATTTTTTTATATTTTTAATTTTTTCATTGTCAATTGATGTATAAACCATATTCATCACCAATTACATTTTAACATTAAAAAGCTTTTTAGTCTATTATTTTTGGCAAAAATAAAAAGTAAGTTATTAACTTACTTTCCATTTATCTACAGTGTTACATTTATTATATTTAGAACCATCAAAACCTTCTTGGATTGCACAACCTTTAACACCCCATTCACGAATTTTTGTACTAGCACATTTAGCACCATTACCTTCACATTTCATACTTTCGTAATCTGAGTATCCTGCAATACCAATTTCACCATAAATTGAATATTTTTTAGAATTCATTTTTTTGTTGTATTCTCTAATTGTTTTCATTAATGATGGTGTTAATGTAATTTCATACATTGGACTTTCTTTATACACTTCATAATCTTCTACACCACGGTTTTTATTAATTATTGATTCAATGATATTAGGATTATTCCAGTTATCTCCTGGTGTTCTTCCTTTTCCATCAATTCCAGTGAAGGCTAAAATTAATTCACCGCCTGAAGAACCTTCAACTTTATCAAGTGCTATAGTTCTAAAAATTAAATTAAGATCTTTTTCTGGTAATTCAGGATCTTCGTCCCAATCTTTTGGACATGTATCTGTCTCTTCTTTACAAACTTCACAGTATTTTTTTAAATCTGTTGTAATCATATGTTTGTCACATTTAACTTTAAATGTACAATTCATTGTATCTGTTCCATTATATTTTTTACCAGCAAAGCTTTCATTTTTTAAAGCATATTTATCCATTTTACTGCCTGGACCAAATGTTTTAGTAGTTACTCTAAAATTAATATCTCCAGCATCAGTTGAATAATGAATTGGTAAGTTAGAATCTGATACATGAACACTATTTTCGCCACCAGCATCTACTTTTGAGTTAAATGATTCTCCAGTAGCTTTATTAATATATTGATATGTTCCATCTGGAAGAACATATTTATCAACTTCCCTAATTGATTTTTCCCACCAAGTTGTTTTAGCATATTTAACTAGTTTTGTTTTCTTACATGCAACATTTCCAGAACATTCATATACTAATAAATCTTGATATGGTATTGATGAGTAAACACTTCCATATGAACCACTAGAAGCATTTCCACCTACATAATAATAAACTTTTTCTGTAATTGTTTCTTCAGCTTTTTTAAGTGGGAAATTTTTAATTGCACCTGTAACTCCGAATCCATAAATTGGTTCTTCGTATTGTAATACAACTTCTGGTTCAAAATCATATTTGATTCCATATTCACTACATTTGTTAATTTGTGCTAAATATACTTTTTCACGAGTATTTAAAGCATTTTCATAACCAGCTTTAGCAGAAATAATTGTAGATGTATAATTTGGTTTATTTCCATCTTCATCAATTGGACAATAGTATGTTGAACCATTATATGATTGACCTGTTTCTGTATCACAAGCTCTTTGTAATGCTTCAGCTATTTTCCATTGATCCCAATAAGATCTAATTTCATTATCAACTTTTTCTATATCACTTAAGAATCTTGGAACATTGATATATCCATCTTTAGATCCTTTACTTGATGTAGTACGACAAGCTTTCATACCATCATAAGTAACTGGTGATAAAGAAGGCATTGTAGTTGTAACTTCTCCAACAACTAAATATCTACCTGAATGAACTTCAGTACCACTTCCTGGTAATGAATAATTAATAGTTTCTTTACAATATACTTGGCAATATCTATTAGATCCTATACCTGTATCTATATAGTGATCTTTTACATTTTCTTTTTTTGAATTAGTACTTTTAAATACACATTCCCAAGTTGCAGCATCAATTGCTTTACCTGTTGTATTAGTTTCACAAACACTTGGTGATTTAACATCTAGTATATATGAACAAGTACCTTCATCCCAGTCTTTGTTACATTTACTAGCAAGTAATTCATCTGTTGTAAGTTTTCTTGTTAAATTACCACCTTCACCAGCAGTGTTGTTTTTTTGATTTGTAGGTGTTATACCAAACATTTCACAGCAAGTATCTACCCCTACAATATCAGGATTACATTTTAATGCACTTTTTTCACATTGTGATTTGATTTCATAATCAGTTAAAACACGAGTTAAATATTCTTCTGTATTCTTCTTTTTATTTTCAACAGATATTGGTACTGTTGCACAACAATATTGAACACCTGTTTGATACCCTTTATATGTTAAATCAGGATCACATTTTGAACCACCACCAATATTGTGGCAATATGTATTTATTTCATCATCTGTAAGTTTTCTTATTAAATTATCTAATGTGTTTTTACTTTTGTCAGTTGGTTTAATACCAAATCTTTCACAACAAGTTCTAATTCCATCCACATCAGGATTACATTTTACTCCTGGATCATCATCACCTGGAGGACTATCTTCATCGAATGGACCATAAATATTTAAACCATATCCATTTGTTGCTCCTGGAACAGCTGATAGTACAAGTGAACCTGCAGCATTATATCCAGCATCTCCTCTTTCTAGATAGAATGATTGCGCAAACATTTCTAATGTATTATTATTTAAATATCTAAAACCATTTGAATCTTTGCTAAGACCAAATGCTACCATATTTTTAGCAGTATAAGCTTTATCCATAATTTCTCTAAATGATGGACAAAAACCTGTTGATTCAATTACGAAAATTGGTTCAACAACAACTCTAATACCTCTTGTTTTAGCACCTTTTGAACCTATTTTTTCATTTATAATTGAACTAAAACTTCCATAAGGTCCCTTTGTTTTTACTGCTGATAATACAGCATCATAATTAACACCAGCATTTTTAAATATTTCACGAATATATTTATAATTATTAGCTTTTGCTGCTGATCCAATTAAAGTATTTTTTAATTTTTGTGAATAATCAGCTTTATAAAGTGTTTCAGTATAAGGTAACCAATCAGCTTTTATGGCACCTTTAACTCTTTGTGTTAGCCATGTAGCATTATTCGCTCTATAATATGCTTTTTTTGCTCCTAATTGATGTCTTGTATTTCCATCATAATAAACTATAGTAAATTGTAACGCACTAAAGTTTTTATTATTCCATCTACAAAAACAACAACCTTTAGCTGAAGTACATTTTGATGAACTACCTGTACTAAAGCCATTTCCGGATCCAATTTGATCCCATGCTTTTGTAGAAGTTGGTAAAAATAAAAGACTAATTAGCATAAGGATTAATAATCCATATTTCTTCTTCATTTTCTTACACTCCTATCTTTTAAAATTATATCATAAATATAAACTAATTAAAATAATTATTTGAAATTAAAATATAAAGTAATGCTCCGCCCATTTCTAATAAAACTGTTAAACATAATATAAATAAACTAGCATACCCAGTATAAGATTTTACTTCTTTTTTATAATTAGGATTTTGATTTAGTAAATTCATAACTGTTTTATAGTTACAAATTTCATTAATCTTATCAAGTGTTGTCGTTAGTTCAAAAGTTTGTTTTCCTGTTTCTATATCAAAATCTTTAAAAGTTATAGTGCATGTATTTATATCATTATTTTTAATTCTAGAATTTATTGTTATATTTCCATGAGTAATTGAATTACGAATATGAGTTATAATCATTTTATTTTGAACATATTTTTCTTCATCAGATATTTTTTCATTTTTAGCAAAACGTTTTTTTCTTATAATATCTTGTTGATCTAAAATATCAAATAAACTATTATACATATTTACATTTATACCATTGATAATAGCTAATTTCTCTTCATTTGGATTAGGTATTTTTTGCATTCCTTGATATTTTTTCCATTTTTTTTCAACATCTTTTTCAATGATTTTAATTTTATCAGTTTCATTACGATAAGCTTTTGTTGTAACATCAAAATTTATTGTTGGATGCAAATCATCTAAATTCATTTTAGAAAAATCCATATATTCTCTTAAAATATTATCGTCATTATAAGAATATAACATATTAAATTTTACAAGCGTTGTTGCAAGTAACATTTGATTATTAGTTGGTGGCAAATAAGTATGCTGCATTTTAATTTCATTATATGTTTTATTCATATTTAATTCTGCTAATTTAGCAACATTACCTATTTGACTATATGCTTTATCTATTTGTAAATCAGCATTTGAATCAAAATAAAAGTCATCCATAAAACCATTTATAAATGTTTCTAATGATTCATTACTTGCATTTTTAAGGATGTCATAATTATCACTAATTACTTTTTTAATATTATTAATTACATCTTTGTCAAGTTCACTTAATTTTTTATTTTCAAATTTAAAATGAATTCCACTTAATTCTCCAATATCCTTACAATTCTTAAGTGAAGATACCCATTCATCTTGTCTAAGAGGATCTCTTACAACTTCATTAGCAATACCCTTATATTTATCAATTTCATTTTGAATTACTTCTAAACCATTTTGATTAAAATTTTCATTTTCGCTTGTAATGTTATATTCAAACATATAAAAATTGTCTAAAGCTTGTTCAATATTATTAATATCAATATCAATATCTTTTAACTTAGCGACATAACCAGTTTTAATTGGTAATTTCTTCAGTTTGTTTTTATTATTAGTAAATAGATTTTGAATCATATCACGAATCCATTTATATGATATCTCACCTTTTTGTCTATCTAGTAATTCGATATTAAGATTTTCTTTATCAATAATATATTTACCATGACCTATAGCATTTCTAATAGCATTTACTTGTTCAATAAAGTCGGATATTTGTAAATCTTCATTAGTTTTATAAGCTTCTACATATCTATCTAATAACCAGTTTTTAAATCTTTCATTTTCATGTTTAGCTGCTTTTGTTATTGTTTTGTCTTTATTCATTAAAAATTGTGATAATGATATTACAAGGTCTACATATAAACCGTTAAATTCATCACCATTTATTACATCGTTTATTCTTTGATCAGGATTTTTAATAATTTCTTCTAATATTTCTAGTTGTTTGCTAACATAAACTGTTGCATCTACCTTTCTATCGTACATATTATCACCTACTATATATAGTATATCAAAAAAAAACTAGATAATCTAGTTTAATCTTGGTGTTGTAATATAATAACCATCTTTTGTTACAACTACAGTATGCTCAAAATGAGCACTATTTTTTCCGTCTTGTGTTACGATTGTCCAATCGTCATCTAAAATATAAATATCTCTAGTTCCTAAATTAAGCATAGGTTCAATTGCTAAACACATTCCTTCTTTTAAGATTGGTCCTGTATGTGGTTTACCATAATTTGGAATATCAGGTGCTTCATGCATTTCATTTCCAATACCATGACCTGTTAATTCACGAACAACTCCTAAATTATATTTTTCAGCATACTTCATAATAGCATATGAAACATCACCTAATCTAGCACCTGGTTTTACCATTTTTAATCCTTCATATAAAGCGTTTTCAGTATGTTTAAGTAAATATTTATTTTCTTCACTAATTTCTCCTACTTCGTAAGTCCATGCTGAATCACCATGATATCCTTTATACTCAACAACAATATCTAAAGTAACAATATCGCCATTTTTTAAAACACGTTTTCCACCAATACCATGTACTACTTCTTCATTAACACTTATACAAATAGCCCCAGGAAATCCACCATAACCTTTGCAAGCTGCATTTCCACCTAAACTTTTAATATAATCAAATGCTAGGTCATCTAATTCTTTTGTTGTTATTCCAGCTTTAATAAATGGTTTTAAATACTTATGCGTTTTACTTACCATTAATCCGGCTTCTTTCATTAATTCAATTTCTCTTTCTGATTTTATAATGATCATTAAAGTCACTTCCCATCCACATATATTATAAACTAAAAAAACTAGTAATACTAGTTTTTATTTACCATAATTAACAGTTTTTTCAACGATAATTTTTACATCTTTTTCATTAAATGGTTTATTAAGCATATCTACAATTGGATATTTAAAGGCTTTTTCAATAGCTTCTTTAGAATCATCTCCTGTAATAATGGCAACAGGAATTTTATTAAATAAATTATTTTCTTTAAAATATTCTAAAACTGCAAAACCATCAATGTTTGGCATGTTTAAGTCTAAGAATAAACCAATAATTTTCCCTTCTTCTTCAACAGATATAATATCAATAGCTTCTTTTCCATCTTTTGCAATCATAACTTCATATGTATCATGGAATATTTTTTTAATGAAATTTCTTATAATATCTGAATCATCAACTACAAGAATTGTTTTACTATCTGATTTAACACGATTTAATTCATGGATTTCTACTGGTGATTCATTATTAACATATTTTTTTACTATAGCAATAATTCTATTTGCTTCATTTATTAATTCATCATAATTGGCATTAACATAATTAGCATCATTTTCTTTACTTTTTAATTCATGTTGATATGATAAATCGGCTAATAATTTGAATCCTAAATATTTTGAATCACTTTTTAATGAGTGAACTAAAATAGCATAATTAGGCATATCACCAACTTCTTTATATTTTTTAATATCCGCTAATTTTTTATCAACACTAGCTAGAAAATCATTTAATGTTTCATTATATGTTTCCATATCACCAAATAATTCTAAACTTGCTTGTACATCTACTCCATTATCTGTTAAAATTTTTGTGTCTTTCATAATTACCTCCCTATTCTAAAATAATTATAACATAAAAATTTTAAAGTTGTATATATCTTTACATTAATATGTAAAGTTAAAAAATCTTTTCAACTGTTTGTGTTCCATCTTGCATATTTTTAATAACAACAGTATTAGTATTAATTTCATTTTCACCAATAATAATAACATATGGTATTTTAGTTCTATTAGCGTATTTCATTTTACTTTTAAAACTTTTATCTAGTAAACATATTTCAGCTTTTTTTCCATTATCTCTAAGTTTGTTATAAACCTTAAAAATATATTCATAATTATTATCCATTGGTACAATTAAATAATCAGCGATATTAGTTTTATTTTCCTTAATTAAACCTAATTCATTAAGTTTATAAAATAATCTTGTAAGTCCTATACTCATTCCTACACCTGGAAGTTTTTTATCAGTATAATATCCTGCTAGATTTTCATATCTACCACCTGATGAAATACTTCCAATTTCTGGGTAGTCTGTTAAAAATGTTTCATATATAGTACCTGTATAATAATCAAGTCCTCTTGCAATAGTTAAATCAATATAATAATTCTTAACTTTCATTAAATCTAAATAATATACTACTTCTTTCATTTCTTTTATTCCTAAATTAAAAGTTTCATTTACAATATTTAAATTTTCTAATTTCTCAATTACATTTTCTTTTATATTAATAAATTCTATTATTTTATCAACATTTTCAATATTAAGTTCTAAAAGTTCTTTTTTAATATTTTCTATACCTATTTTATCAATTTTATCAATTATTCTTAAAATATCAGTTATTTCATTTTGTAAATTAAGACTTTCAAAAAATCCAGTTAATATTTTTCTATTATTGATTCTAATTTTAAAGTCTCCTATATTCATTTTTTCAAATATTTCAGATATAATTGCTGGTATTTGAGCATCATAAATTAGTGGTAGATCTTCATCTCCTATTACATCTATATCACATTGATAAAACTCTCTAAATCGTCCTTTTTGTGCCCTTTCGCCGCGATATACTTTTCCTATTTGATATCTTTTAAATGGGAAAATTAATTCGTTTTGTCTTGCTGCTACATATTTAGCTAAAGGTACTGTTAAGTCAAAGCGAAGTGCTAAGTCATTATCACCTTTTTTAAAACGATATATTTGTTTTTCTGTTTCTCCTCCTGCTTTTGCTAAAAGTACATTAGCATATTCTATTACAGGTGTATCAAGTGGATAAAAAGAATACTTTTCATAAGTTTCTTCAATTATTTTTTTGTATTTGTTAAATACAATTTGTTCTTCAGGCATTAATTCCATAAATCCTGATAATGTTCTTGGCTCTATTAATTTCATATTTATTCCTTCTTTCTAATATAAAAAGACTATGTAGGTACCTACATAGTCTTTAGTTTCTATCATAGGTACAAGCACGCCAAAATGCACTTGTACCAGTTTTAAACTTTAACAAGTGCTCCTATGATGATGATGTTGTAATTTATTTATTTTCATAAATACTCCTCCTCATAAAAACTTAAGAATATAATACACATAAATTATTTATTTGTCAATTTAATTAAAATAATCTTCTAATAAATTATCAATGCTAGTTTTAAATTTAGCACTTTCAAATTTATTATCATAACTTATTTTTATACCAACAAAGTCTTTCTTTAAATGTGTTATATCCACTTTATATGTTTTATTATCATATACAAATTCAGCTTTTAAATGATAGTTCTCATTTATTTTAATATCTTTATTATAGCGATGTAATTCATAATTACTAAATGAATTAATGAATTCTTTAAATTTATTTACATCTATATCTTTATTATTATATTTTATATATTTAAATTCAGCTTCATTAAATTTACTACTCCAATTACTGCTTAATTCGTGTTCTTTGCTACAAATATTATTTTGTGAGTATTTTATTGTAATAATATTATCATTATAAGAATAATCCATAATAGTTACTTTTCTATTATGATCATAATAATAATTACCATCATAACATGATTCTAAATTTTTAAAATAATTATTTACAAACTTATTTATAGTTTCTTCTTTTTTAAAAGTATATAATTTTATTTCTTTATTATTTTCACTTAAAAAAATACTAAATTTAGGTATTGGTAAATAAACAACATTATTTACACCATTTAAAATTAAATATTTTTCTGCGAAAAATGTTTTATTAACTAATCCTAATATCAATATAACAAAAATAATAATAACTAAAAATATTGATTTTTTCATTTTACCACCTAAAAAAAATTATAGCATACAAAAAAAGAAATTACATTTCCTTTTTTGCTTTTTCTACTAACTCTTTAATTTTGACTTTGTTATTAGCTTTTAGTTCTTCATAATTTACAATATAATCTTCATCTTGTGCATGATTGTTTTTTTGCTCTATATAAAAGTTTTCATTACATATTGCAATAAATTTATCAATGATTGTTTGATCGTAATTTTCTTCTATTAGTTTTTCAATTCGTTTCATATAATTTGCTTTAACACTTTTTAAAATATTTTTATAAAATCTAATTTCTTGTTTTAATTCATTAATCATTTCTTCTTCTTCTTCATAAACTTCAAATTCCATTAATATCATTTCTAAGTTATTAATTTGCATTCTATAAGAATAAATTTGATTAAACATTCTTAATGTATCTGAAAAACCTTTAATTTTACATAAATCATATATATCTTGTTTACTACCTACCATAAAATACCTCTTATAATTCTAAGAATTTAAGTAATGCATGTTTATAAAGTTCTACTTGTTTAAATAATTCTTCTTTTATAACAAATTCATTAGCATCATGAATATGATTATCACTACCCGGGAATTCACATCCAAAGGCGATAACATTTTTAATTGCTTTAGCATATGTTCCACCGCCAATAACAAGTGGTTTTAAACTTGTATCTTTTGTTACTTCAACATATGCATCATATAATGTTTTTACTAGCTCTGAATCTTCTTCATAGAAAAGTGGTTCTTCCCATTCTTCCCATATAACATTTTCCATATTATGTTTGCACATATTTTTAATTTCATCACTTGTTTTAGTAACAGGGAATCTAATATCTATAGTTCCTTCAATAATACCATCAATCATTTTAATTACACCTAAATTAAAAGTAAGGTCTCCATATTTGTCAGAGCATTTACATCCAAATTTAGAACCATCATAACTTAAATGAAATACTTCATTAAAATAGTTTACAAAATCATCATTATATCCTGCTTCTTTTAAACCTACCATTAAATATTGGATAGCATTTTTTCCTTTTTCAGGTGTACTAGCGTGAGCTGCTATTCCAGTAACAATAATTTTATTATTGTCTATAATTATTTCTAAACCATTATCTTTAATAAATTCAACTAATTTATCAACATCGAAATTTAATTCTTCTAATTCTATTTCACATTTAGCACATACAGCATTAGAAACAGTTCCACCAACAATGTTTTTAATATTAGTTTTTTTACCAAAATATTTACCATGAAGCATTCCTTTTTCGCCATGGATACAAGGAAAATCAGCATCAGGTGTAAATCCATATGTTGGCATTTCCTCATTTTTACAATAGTACTGCATACATTTTGAACCAGATTCTTCATTACATCCTAAAATTAATCTTATTCTTTTATTTAATTTAATTCCTGATTCTTTTATTTGTTTCATTGCTTCTATAGATGCAGCAACAGCTCCCTTATCATCGCTTGTTCCTCTACCATATAACTTACCATCTATTTCAGTTAAAACAAATGGATCTGTATTCCATCCTTCTCCTGCTGGTACAATGTCAAGATGTCCTACTATAGCAATTAATTCTTCTCCTTCACCTATTTCCATATATCCACAATAATTATCTAAATTTTTAGTTTTAAATCCGTAAGATTTTCCTATTTCAAGGGCTTTTTCTAAAACTTCAATATTTTTACTACCAAATGGAAGTTTATCATTATCTAAAATAGAATTATAACTTACAAGTGTTTTTAAATTTTCTATCATATTAATACCTCTCAATTCTATATATATTATTATACATTATTTTTTCTTTTACGATGACAAAAAAATCATTTTTAATTTTTGAAATCATTCCTGTTACTTCTATATATTCATTTTGTTTAAAATAAACAACTTTAACTATATCTCCAACTTTAAGATTTATTAGAATATTATTTATTTCTATTATAGCATCTTCACATAAATCAATTTTATCAACTATTATTTTTTCTTTTTCTCTTAAGGCTTCTTTGAAGCCTTTTAAGGCATCAAAGGGCATAAATTGTTTGGCTCTTTCAATTGGCATTATGTCCTCCTATAAGTTTATTTCTATCTTTTGTTGTTGCTTCTTCTTTTAAATTGATTCCTTTTAAAACTGAAGATTTACCATATTTATTTTTAATACTTAAAATAGCATTATTAAGATTTTTTTCTTCAGTTGTTAGAGATGGTTTAAATAAGTTTAATTGTTCCATTTCAAAAGTAATTAAGTTTCCCATCGTTATATTAACTTTTCTAATTGGAGTATCTTTTGATACTCCCTTTTCATATAAATAAAGAATATTATCTGTAAGATCATTACAATTATTAGTTGGATTATCAAGTTTTAAACTTGCTTTAAAAGGACTTAAAGTATCTCTTGCATATCCTATTGAAATACCAACAAGTTTAGCTTTCAAATCTTTATCAATTAAATCACTACTCAATAAGTCTATCATTTCTCTAATTACAGTTTTAGTTTCTTCATAACTATAATTACGAGCTAGGATTTGACCATTTGATATTGAGTTTGATTTTGATTTATATTTTTTAATTTCATCTATAGTACATGGTTCATTACCGTATGCATGGTCTATTAAAAGTTCAGCATTTATACCAAATTCTTTATATAATTTTTTTTCATTTGCTTTTCTAATACCTTCCATATCAAAAATACCCATTTTATTAAGTCTTTTTTGAATTCCTTTACCAATTTGCCAAAAATCAGAAAGTGGTTCATGATGACTTAATTTTGATATATATAATTCATTATCTAAATAACCTATATTGGTTTTTTCATGTTTAGCAATTATATCAAGTGCTATTTTTGCTAAGTATAAATTAGTTCCAACACCTGCAGTTGCAGTAATTCCTAGGGTTTTATAAATATCATCCATAATTTTTTTAGCAAGTTCTGTAGCACTCATATTATACAAACTTAGATAATGGGTTACATCTAAGAAAGCCTCATCAATGGAATAGACATGAATATCTTCTTTAGCAATATATTTTAAATATATAGCATATACATTAGCCGAATAGTCAATATATTTTTGCATTCTAGGTTTAGCCATTATATAATTTACATCTTTAGGTATTTCAAATAGTCTACATCTATTTTTTATACCTAATTCTTTCATTTTAGGGCTTATGGCTAAACATATTGTTGTTGTACATCTATCAGGGTCTGCTACGACTAAATTAGTCTTAAAAGGGTCTAAATTCCTTTCAACACATTCAACGCTAGCATAAAATGTTTTTAAATCAATACATAAGTACATTTTCATAAGATCACCTATTATGAAAGGGAGCCTAGCTCCCTTTTAGTTAAAATATTGTGTAAAGTTTCCGTTTTCGAAAATTTTAATTTCTTCACCATCTATAGTAGTTCCAATAATTTCTAAATCATCAGTTCCTATCATAAAATCAACATGATTAGCACAATCATTTAATTTATTTGCTTCTAATTCTTCCTTGCTCATTTCAGGACCACCTTTTAAGCAATCTGGGAATGCTGCCCCAAGTGCTAAATGACATGCGGCATTTTCATCAAATAATGTTTCATAAAAAATAATATTTGAATTAGAAATTGGTGAATCATAAGGTACTAATGCTACCTCACCTAATCTATCTGAATTTTTACAAGAATTAATTAATTCTTTTAATGTTTCTTCACCTTTTTCAGCTTTACAATCTACAGCTCTACCATCTTTAAAAGTAATGCTAAAATTATCAATTATTACATCATGATATGATAAAGGTTTAGATGAATAAACAATACCATTAGCTGTTTCACAGTCTGGTGATGTAAATATTTCTTCTGTTGGGAAGTTTACTAATACATCTTTTTTAATTTGTAAAGATTCTTTACCTGAACCCCATAAATGATTTTCTGGTAAATCAATTTGGAAATCTGTTCCTTTACTATTTTTATATTTTAATGTTTTAAAATGACAGTTATTTAGTTTTTCTGCTCTTGTTGATAATTTTTCAATTTTTTCATTCCATAATTCTTCAACATTGTCTTCTTTAATTTGACAAATATCAAAAATTTTATTCCATAAATCTTCTACTGGATTTTTACTATCTTTAAATAATAATTTAGCCCATGATTCTGTTGGTACAGCAGCAATACACCATGGCACCATTGATTTATCTCTTAAATCATCAAATTCTTTTCTTGTTTCAAGACCATACATTGCAATATCGCTTGAAAGTTTAGCATTAACATCTGCCATTAAACCTGGATTTTCTGAAACTAGCATTACAAATGCTGCTCCTTTTTTAGCATATTCACTCCAAGCATGTCTATTAAAAATATGTAAATTTTTAAGTTCATCTAAATTTAAATTTAATAAAGCTTCATGTCTTAAAATAGGATCTTGTAAGTCATAATAAATATCTTTTACCCCTATTTCATATGCTAGTTTTGTAAGAATTCTTACAAAGTCTAGTCTTTCTGTTGTACAGCTTATAAATAGTGGTTGATCCTTTTCTACTTTTAAGCATGTATTTAATATTACTCCTGCGTATTTTTCTAATAATTGTTCCATTGTTATTCCTCCTTGTTATTATATATTTGTGCTATGGCTTCACTAACTTTTAATCCATCCATCATTGAGCTTGTAATACCTCCAGCATAACCAGCCCCTTCTCCGCATGGAAAAATTCCTTTAATATTAGATTCGCATAATTCATTTCTTTCCATTCTAACAGGTGAAGATGTTCTGGATTCAACTCCTGCTAAAATAACGTCTCCATCATTAAAGCCTTTAATTTTATTTCCATAATAATCCATGGCTTCTTTGATTGATTCATTTATATATTCTGGAAATATTAAATTTAGATTTGCTAAATTATATTTCCCCTTAAAAATTGGATTTATATGTCCTAATTTAACTGTTTCTTTATTATTTTTATAATCTTCTAAAAGTTGAACTGGGATATATTGTTTTCCAATTTCATAGGCTTTTTTTTCTAACTCTCTTTGAAACTTGATACCATCAAGTGGATTTTCTCCAAAGTCTTTTGGTGTAACACTAACAATAATAGCACTATTAGCATTTTCACTTTCTCTAGCATGATTACTCATGCCATTAATGGCAAGCATTCCTTCTTCACTAGAAGCATTAACAACATAACCACCAGGGCACATACAAAATGAATATACTCCTCTTTTATTTTGGCTATTATATGTTAATTTATAACTTGCTGCTTCTAATAATTCATGAAATTCTACACCATATTGACTTTTATTAATTAATTTTTGTGGGTGCTGTACACGTACTCCTACAGCAAATGGTTTTGCTTCCATGTTTATTTTATCATTAAGCATATAGAAAGTATCACGAGCTGAATGTCCTATTGCTAAAATTAAAACATTACAGTCAATAATTTCATTGTTATTTACTTCTATAGCTTTTAATTCGTTATTTTCGGTAATTATATTTGTTAATTTAGTATTATACCTATAAGAAGCTCCATTTTTTATAGCT